>NZ_JBSGXU010000014.1:0-80933 GCF_053610205.1 Streptomyces sp. NPDC054932
ACCGAGCTCTCCACTAATTTCTTCGTCGGCTTCGTCAGATTTGGATATGACCAATCAGTCTACCTGATGAAGGGTGCGCCGGCGTTGATCGCGATCGTGCTGGGCCTGGCGATCGCCGGAGTCTGGGAGGGCCGCGGGGCCGCCCAGGAATACGTGCGCCAGGAGGCACAGGCCCTGCACGAGATCAGTGTCCGCTCCGAGGTCTACCCGGCCGAGGTGCGCAAGCGGATCCGGGCCGATGTCGAGGCGTACGTGTCCTACGTGGTGGACACGGAGTGGAAGCGGATGGCCGACCACGGCGACCTCACCGAGCGCGGCGGGGAGCTGCTGGAACGTATCCGCCGCGACGTCACCGACTACGAGCCGCAGACCGACCACGAGGGGCAGGCCTACCAGCCGCTGGTCGACCAGGTCGCGGTGGTCGACGACGCCCGCAGTGCGCGCGGCCAGAGTGCCGGGGCCACCATGCCGGGCGTGGTGTGGTTCGGGCTGATCGCCGGCGCCCTGGTGACCGTGGGTCTGATCTTCACCCTGCAGATCAGGCGGTCCTTCCGGGAGTTGCTGCTGGCGGGCCTGTTCAGCGCCCTCATCGCCTTCCTGCTGTTCCTGATCTGGGACTTCGACGCGCCGTTCGGGCGGGGCATCGCCGCCACCGCCGAACCGTTCCTCGCCCAGTTCCCCCACCTGGACCTCGGCGGCTGACGGCCCCCGCAAACCGGGGGCGGGCCTCCCGTCCCCGGTTCGGCCTACGGGCGTGCCCCATTCGCCCGTTCCTGATCGCGGGTCACCGCACCCGGACCTAGCGTGTCGGACATCGAGGCGCACGACCCCCCACGTGCGGAAACCGTTCCGCGGCTGCTCCTCGGGGATCCGGAGAATCAACCATGGGTGCGATACGTACCTCCGCCACCGCCCTGCTGAGCGCCGGCGCCACGGGCGCCGTACTCGCGCTCGGCGCCCTCGGCGCGCCCGCCGCGACCGCAGCCGAGGCCCAGCCCATCACCTCGTTCGGCTTCACCATCACACCGTCGACCGTCGCCCCCGGGGGGCAGACGGTCCTCGCGGTCAGCCGTTGCAACGCCGCCTACGCCACCGCCTCCTCCGGGGTCTTCGACACCGTGAGCATCGCGCGCGGCCAGACCGTACGGGTCACCGTGGACCGGGACGCCCGGCGCGGCGCCGTCTACTCCGTCTCCTTCACCTGCAACGGGGAGACCGGCTCGGCCGACCTGACGATCGCCGGCGGCACGACCGGACCGACCACGAGCTCCACGAGGACCGCCACCGGCGCGGCCGCCGTCCCGACCTCGGCCGCCGCCCGTGGTGTGCGCGGCGGCCTGGGCGGCAGCGTGGCCGGCATGGATCCCGTGGAGTTCGGCGCGGGCGCCGGCCTGTTCCTCGCCGCCGCGGGCGGCACCGTGTTCGCCCTGCGCCGCAGGAGGTCCGGCCGTAGCCACTGAACCCGCACGACATCCCGCGACATCCCCCGCTACCACCGGTCGCGCAGCGGGCGGCGACGACGCAGCACGTGGGCACCCGCGCCGAGGGCCGCGGCACCGACGAGGCCCGCGCCGATGGCGGTCTCGGCGGTGGACGGGCCGAAGGATCCGCCGATGCCGCCCTGCGAGGGGTTGCCTTCGAGGATGGTGAAGCGGTGTGTGGCGACCAGGCTGTTGTCGTTGCACCTGACCGACAGCGTGTGGTGACCGGGCGAGGCGTGGTTGAAGATCCGTACGGTCGCGAAGCCGATCGACCCCGCGGACAGGTTGGCCGGCGGAAAGTTGCCGGGCGATGCGACGGTACCGCCGTGACCGCAGCCCGCAGCGCTCACCTGCATCGTGGAACCCTGGTGCACGGAATACGGGTTGACGGAGATGTTGCTGGGGCCGTTCCCACCCCCATTCCCACCCCGGCCCCCGGGGTCCTGGTTCGCGGAGGCGAATGGGGCACTGAGGCCGATCACGGCGCAGGCTGCCGCCGTCACGGTAAGAGCGCGCAAGACACGCATGGTGGAACCTCCAGCGGGAAGCGCCCCGGAGCGTCGGCCCCGGATGATCGACGAGAACGCCTCCCACATCGAACCCTCGGGTCGCCCCGCAATCTCCGCATTTCCGGCTTTGGGCCGCCCGGTTGAGCGACACGCCGAAGCGCGGACGACGCAGCTGACGGATCCGCAGGTCACGACCCGTCAGGCATTTATGTGACGATTACCTGGATGGGCGCACCCCTTCCGGCTCCCTCCGGGTGGCGGCCACCCGTTCGCCCCTCCCCCCTCGCCGTCCTGCCGACTCAGCCTTAGCGTGCGTGAAGTAGGGCGTACAGGGGCGGGACAGGAACGCGGGTCGGGACCCCCGCGTCCGGGAAGGGAGAACGATGGGCGAGGACGAGACCGGGCAGTCACGCAAACGCTCACCGTGGGGCGTACTCGCCCTGGTCATGCTCACCGGCCTCGCCATGGTGCGAAACGGCGTGAACATGGACGACGGGCCGCCGCAGCCCACCGCGGCCTCGGCCGTCGCGGTGACGGCCGACCAGTTGCCGGCGAATCCACCGACGCCACCGCCGGACATGGAGGTGCTGGAGCACTCGTCCGTGCAGCGGATCCGGATCCCCACGATCAACGTGGACGCGCCGGTGATGACGGTCGGGCTGGACGCGGAGGGCTGGATCGACGCCCCGCCCCCGCAGGACCGCAATCTCGCCGGCTGGTACCTCAACGGCATCTCGCCGGGCCAGCGGGGCTCGGCGGTGATCGTGGGGCACGTGGACAACGCGCAGGGCCCCGCCGTCTTCTACGGCCTGGGCTCGGTCAAGCCGGGCAACCACATCGAGGTGGAGCGGTACGACGGCCGCACGGCGGTGTTCGAGGTCTACGGCGTGGAGGTGTTCTCCAAGGAGGCCTTTCCCGGAGCCCGGGTGTACGGGGACACCGGGCACGCCGAACTCCGGGTGATCACCTGCGGCGGCGGCTATTCGAAGGCCCGCGGCTACGACGGCAACGTGGTCGTCTTCGCCCGCATGGTGCAGTCCCGCTGAGCCCGGGACGCACCCGCCGCAGCCGGCTGCGGTTCAGCGGGGCGGCAGCGTCGGGAGCGTCATCCGGTAGCCCCGCGCGAGCAGTTGGGGAAGGTACGAGGAGATGGCCTGGACGCTCTGCGACCGGTTGCCGCCCGCGTCGTGCGAGAGGACGATCACGCCGGGGGCGGCGCCGCCCAGGACCCGGGAGATGATCGTCGTGGTTCCCGGTTCCTTCCAGTCCAGGGTGTCCACGGTCCAGGCGAGCGGCTCCATGCCCAGCTCGGCCCCGATCTCGAAGGCGGCCCGGTTCCAGGCCCCGTAGGGCGCCCGGAACCACAGCGGCGCCTCGCCGACGGCCTGCTGCACGACCTCGCTCGTGCGGCCGATCTCGGAGGCGAGGGCGGGCCGGCTGAGCGCCGGGATGTGCGGATGGGTCCAGGTGTGGTTGCCGATGACATGGCCCTCGTCCACCATGCGACGCAGCAGGTCCCGGTTCTCCGCGGCCATCTCCCCGCAGACGAAGAACATGGCGCGTACGCCGTACCGGGCGAGGGTGTCCAGGATGGCGGGGGTGTAGCGCGGGTCCGGGCCGTCGTCGAAGGTGAGCACCATGCCGCCCGACGCGGCGGCCTCGGTGGGGAGTTCCAGGATGGGCCTGGTCCGTACGGCGGGCTTCGCGACGGCCTGCCGCACCGGCCCCTCGGCGGTCATGGGGCGCAGCCGGTACGACTTCTCGGGCAGCCCCTGCGCCCGCAGCCCCGGCGCACCGGCCGCGGGCCGCGCCCCCGGCCCGGCCGGCGACCCGGACCCCCCACCCGCCCCGGGCACCGGGGCACCGCCCTCACCACGCACGCTGAGCAGTCCGGAGGCGGCGGCGACTCCGAGGAAGACGGCGGTACGCAGGACCGTGCGCCGCCCTACTGTCGGCTCGTCATTTTTCATTCTTACTACGTATCAACGACATCGCCGCAGAAGTCGAGAGGCGCGGAAGCACTCTCTTCCCCTCACCCGGTCGGCCGACTCCCGGAGGGTGACGGGAAACGGGTCACCGTCGGGCGATCCCGGCATCGGCTCCGGTCAGCCGCGGCGCACCAGGGGGAAGGGGAGCGTCTCGCGGATCGTCAGGCCCGTGAGGAACATGACGAGACGGTCCACGCCGATGCCCAGGCCGCCCGTGGGCGGCATCGCGTACTCCAGCGCGTCCAGGAAGTCGTTGTCGAGCTCCATCGCCTCCGGGTCGCCGCCGGCCGCGAGCAGGGACTGGGCGGTGAGGCGGCGGCGCTGTTCCACCGGGTCGGTCAGCTCCGAGTAGGCCGTGCCCAGTTCGGTTCCGAAGGCGACCAGGTCCCAGCGCTCGGCGAGCCTGGGGTCGCGGCGGTGCTGGCGGGTGAGCGGGGAGACGTCGGTCGGGAAGTCCTTGTAGAAGGTGGGCAGCTTGGTGCGCTCCTCGACGAGGCGCTCGTACATCTCCAGCACCACGTCACCGCGGGTGTCCTCGGGGGCGTGCGGGACGGACGCGCGGTCGCACAGCCTGCGCAGCACGCCCTCCTCGGTGTCGGCGTCGACCTCCTCGCCGAGGGCCTCGCTGATGGCCCCGTACATGGTCTTGACCGGCCAGGTCCCGGAGATGTCGTGGACGACGAGCTTCCCGTCCGGTCCCGCCTTGTGGGCGATGGGCGAGCCGAAGGCGGCGGTGGCGGCGCTCTGGATCAGTTCCCGCGTGAGGTCGAGCATCACGTCGTAGTCGGCGAAGGCCTGGTAGGCCTCCAGCATCGTGAACTCGGGGTTGTGCTTGTAGGAGACTCCCTCGTTGCGGAAGGTGCGGCCCATCTCGAAGACCTTCTCCATGCCGCCGACGCAGAGCCGCTTGAGGTAGAGCTCGGGCGCGATGCGCAGGTAGAGGTCGAGGTCGTAGGCGTTGATGTGGGTGCGGAAGGGCCGGGCGTTGGCGCCGCCGTGGATCTGCTGGAGCATCGGGGTCTCGACCTCCAGGTAGCCGCGGTCGAGCAGCCCCTGGCGCAGGGCCTGGACGGCGCTGGAGCGGGCCCGTACGACGTCCCGGGCCTCGGGGCTCGCGACGAGGTCGAGGTAGCGGCGCCGGACGCGGGCCTCCGGGTCGGCGAGGCCCTTGCGCTTGTCGGGCAGGGGGCGCAGGCACTTGCCCGTGAGCTGCCAGGACCGGACGACGAGGGACAGCTCCCCGGCCTTGCTGGCGCCGGCCTCGCCGCTCACGAGCACGTGGTCGCCGAAGTCGACCTGGGAGGTGAAGGCGTCCAGCACGTCGGCCCCCGCCTCGTCCCGGGTGAGCATCAGCTGTACGTCCCCGGACCAGTCGCGCAGGACGGCGAAGACGACGCCGCCGAGGTCGCGTACGAGCATCACGCGCCCGGCGAGGGTGGCCTGTTCCCCGGTCCTGGCACCGGGCGGGTGGGAGGGGTGGGCGGCCTTCAGTTCCGCGACGGTGTGCGTGCGCGGGCGGATGCCCACCGGGTAGGGGTCGGTGCCCGCCGCCCGGATGCGGTCCAGCTTGGCGTGGCGGACTCGGACCTGTTCGGGCAGCCGCTCGGCCGGGGCTCCCCCGGTCTCCTGCTCCACCGCGTCCAGGCCGAGGGAGTCGATGGAGGGCAGGCCCTCGGTGGTGGCGGGGGCGGTGAGGCCCTTGGGGTGGCCGTTGCCCCACAGGGTGCGCAGGCTCGGTACGGAGACGAAGCCCTCGGCGATGCCGGAGGCGAGGCTGACCCGGGCGAGCGAACCGGCGTCCTGGTAGCAGAGGAAGCGCGGGTACCACTCGGGGCCGTACTTGACGTTCGAGCGGTACAGCGCCTCCAGCTGCCACCAGCGGGAGAAGAAGAGCAGCAGCTTGCGCCACAGCTTCAGGACGGGGCCGGCGCCGATCCGGCCGCCCTCCTCGAAGGCGGAGCGGAAGACGGCGAAGTTGAGGGAGATCCGGTGCACGCCGAGGCCGGGGGCCGCGGCGCAGAGCTGGGCGACCATGAACTCCATGACCCCGTTGGGGGCGGCGCGGTCGCGGCGCATCAGGTCGAGGGAGATGCCGTCCTTGCCCCAGGGAACGAAGGAGAGCAGGGCGATCAGCTCGCCCTTGCCGTCGAAGGCCTCGACCAGCAGGCAGTCCCCGTCCTCGCGGTCGCCGAGCCGGTCCAGGGCCATGGAGAAGCCGCGCTCGGTCTCGGTGTCGCGCCATCGGTCGGCCCGGTCCACGATCCTCTGCATCTCGTCCTGGGAGAGGGCGGAGTGGCGGCGGATGACGGTGGTGGCGCCGGTGCGCCGGACCCGGTTGACGGCCTGGCGGGTGACGCGCATGTCGCGGCCGTCGAGGTCGAAGTGGGCCACGTGCAGGATGGCCTCGTCGCCGAGTTGCAGTGCGCCGAGTCCCGACCGGGCATAGGCGTTGGCGCCGTCCTCGGAGGCGCCCATGACGGCGGGCTGCCAGCCGTAGCGCCGGGCCACGGCCAGCCAGGCGTCGATGGCCGCCGTCCAGGCGGCGGGGTCGCCCACCGGGTCTCCGCTGGCGAGGCAGACGCCGGCCTCGACGCGGTAGGTGACGCCGGCCCTTCCGTTGGGGGCGAAGACGACGGCCTTGTCGCGCCGGGTGGCGAAGTAGCCGAGCGAGTCGCCCCGTCCGTAGGCGCTGAGGAGGGCGCGGATGCGCGGTTCCTCGTCGCCGTGCAGGGCGGCGGTCAGGCGCTGGGAGCGGAAGAGGGTCATGGCCGCGTTGAGGAGGGCGACGGCGCCGAAGAGGCCGAGCAGGAAGTACAGCGGGCGGGGCGGACGGCCGTCGAACTGGCGGGCCGAGAAGAGGCCGCCGAAGACCTCCTTGGCGGCCCAGTCCAGCCACTGGCCCTGGGGCAGGGTGCCGGGGAACAGGGCGACGAGCGCCCAGCCCGCGAGTACGGCGGCGAGCATGCCGAGGCCGAGGACGATCAGGGCGTGCCACAGGGCCCCCGGCCGGGAGGCGGCGTAGAACTCGTTGCGGGCCGCGATCAGCACGGCCAGCGCGGCGACGGCGATGACCATGGAGGGGATGCCGATCCAGTACTCGCCGACGGCCATCTCCAGCACGTCGTCGACGATCAGCAGGGCCAGATAGGTGATGACGATCCACCAGGCGACCTTCTTGCGGGTGCCGAGGGCGGCGGCGAGGAGGAAGAGGAAGACGGCGTAGGCGAGGTTCGCGCTGACCGGAACGACGATCAGGTCGAGGAACCGCACGATGTGCCGCAGGAGCCGCCGCAGCGTGGGGGAGAGTGCGAGCAGGGCGCACAGCAGGCCCAGCGCTCCGAAGAACGCGCCGAATCCGTCGGGTACCCGGTTCAGGAAGCGGTTCCGGGTTCCGCGCGACTCCTCCACGGTGACACTCATGGTTCGCACTGTAGGGAGGGCGGGGCCGGTGCGCGCGCCGAACGGAAGGCCGTCCCCCGGGCTCCCCGGCCGTCCTCCGGCTCCCCCGGCCCGTCCCCCGGCTCCCCCGCCTCCGGACGTCCTCCGGGCCGCGGCCTATCCTCGGCAGGGTGACGGAGCACGCGAACACGGAATTCGAACGCGGTACCGACGGTCCGAAGGTGATCCTGGCCGGGGTGGACGGATCGGAGTCCTCGCTGCGGGCCGCGGCCTACGCGGCCGGGCTGGCCCGGCGGCAGAACGCCCTGCTGGCGCTGGTGTACGTCCAGCCGGTGATGCCGGCCGGTGCCGCGCTGGGCGCGCCCGTGGCGGACACCACCGGGGAGATCGCGGAGGGCCTGGTGGCCGAGATCCGCGAGTCGGCCGAGCGCCTCAAGGGCATCTACGAGGTGCGCTGGCAGTTCCACACCTTCCGCGGCGACCCGTATTCCGGCCTGGCGAGTGCGGCGGACGAGCTGATGGCGGACGCGGTGGTCGTCGGCGGCTCCGAGCAGGCGGGCCACCGCATCGTGGGCTCGGTGGCGATCCGCCTGGTCAAGGCGGGCCGCTGGCCCGTGACCGTCGTTCCCTGATGCCCGCCCCACCCGTCCCACCGCCCGGATCGCGCCGCTTCGCACTGCGACGCACCGGCGGCTACTTGCCCGCGGTCAGGCCGTCCTTGGCCGCGCCGCGGCTGAGGACCGCCTCGGTGATGGCGTCCCGGGCGCGCTCGTAGTCGTCACGGCCGGGGTCCTTGGCGAGGGCGTCGGGCAGGTGGACGACCCGGCCCGCGGCCAGGTCCATCATCTGCGGCACGAACTCGGCCCTGGTGACCTGCCAGCGCTGCCCGGCGGCGGCCGGCGGGGCGAAGGTGAACCGGCCGATCGAGCCGTAGTTGCCCCGCATGTCGCGCGCACCCGTGTGGTTGAACATCTCCCCCGCGACCTGATCGCCCATGCCGTAGACGATCCAGGTCCCGTTGACCTTCTCGTAGGGCTGCGGGATGTGCGCGTGCGTGCCGAGGATCATGTCGATGTCGGGTCGGCCGCCGGTCTGCGAGGCGGTCAGCGCCCTGCCGAGCGAGAGCTGGGTCTCGTCCGGCTCGGTCTCCCACTCCGTGCCCCAGTGGACGCTCACCAGCACCACGTCCGCGCCCGCCTTCCGGGCGGCCCGCGCATCCGCGATGATCCTGTCCTGCTTCATCAGGTTGACCGCCCACGGCTGGCCCTCGGGCAGGGGGTAGCCGTTGGTGTCGTAGGTGTACGCGAGGTGCGCCACCTTGGCGGAGCCCGCCGGGTACGTGGTCACCGTGGCCGCCTCGGCCGCCGTACGGGCCGAGCCCGCATGCTTCAGGCCGACCTTGTCGAAGCGGTCGAGCGTGCGGCGCAGTCCCGCGGCCCCGTCGTCGAGGGTGTGGTTCGAGGCCGTGGAGCAGCCGTCGTACCCGGCGTCCTTCAGCCCGTCGGCGACCTCCGGCGGGGATTTGAAGGCCGGATAGCCGGAGAAGGGCCCGCCCTCCTCCCCGTAGACGGTCTCCATGTGGCAGAGGGCGAGGTCGGCCGCGGAGACCACGGCCTTGACGCCGGAGAACATCGGCCCGAAGTCGTAACCGTCGCCGTCCGCGTCGTTCGCCGCGTGCTGGATGACGGAGGCGTGCGGCAGTACGTCGCCGCTCGCGACCAGGGTGAAGCCCTTGGCGGCGGGCGGCCCCCCGGCGCTGGAGGGGGCGGCCGGCCCGCCCGAGTCCCCGAGGCGCGCCGGTGCGGAGTTCCCGCCGGCCGAGCATCCGGCGGCGGCGGACAGCAGGAGGGCCGACAGGAGGGCGAGCACCTGCGGCCGGATACGCGTGGTCATGTGCCCGACTCCCATTAATACGATTATCTGACGTGTGATCACATGCAATCCATATGACTACACGCCGTAAGTCAAGGAACGGATCCGCAACACCTGCACGGACCCACCCGAACGGCGGACACGCTCGGCCCGGTTGCCACGGCCCGGTCACCACGGCCCGCCGATCGGGCCGATCGCGCCGACCCCGTCCGCCGTTCGCCGCGCCGTTCGACCGTTCACCGACCCGCACGGCCGCCCGGCGGACGACCCGGGTGCTTGGGCGCAACGCCGGGACCGGACGGTTCCGGGTCGGCTCCGCGCAGGTCAGGGTGGACGGGTCGCCGCCTCCACGGCCCCCCGCGCACCCCGGAAGGAGCCCCTCGTGCCGCTCTCCCCCACCCTCCTGCGTACGGATCCCGAGGCACTGGCCGAACTCCAGCGCGACCACGGGCGGGCCCTGTTCGGATTCCTGGTCGGCCTGACCGCCGGGGACGCCCAGCGCGCGGAGGACCTCGTGCAGGAAACCCTCGTACGGGTCTGGCAGCATCCGGAGGCCCTGGCCAGCGGGCACGACTCCATGCGGCCCTGGCTGTTCACGGTGGCCCGGCGGCTCGCGATCGACGCCCGGCGGGCCCGGCTCTCACGGCCGCTGGAGGTGGACCCGGAGGGACTGGAGCAGGCGCCCGAGCCCCAGGACGCGGTGGCCGGCTCGGTCACCGCCATCGACGTCCGCCGGGCCGTGGGGTCCCTGGGGCCGGAGCACCGCGAGGTGCTGATGCAGGTCTACTTCCGCGACCGGTCGGTGGCCGAGGCCGCCGCCGAGCTCGGCATCCCGGCGGGAACCGTCAAGTCCCGTACGTACTACGCCCTTCGAGCCCTCAAGAAAGGGCTCCAGGGGTACGGATACGACCTCGGAGCCTGAACCCGCGCCACGGGGAAGGATCGCGTAACGCCGTGAACAGATGCGGACCGGACATAAAACGCGTCGATTTCGGCATCAGACCGTGCAAGTTGAGTAAACATCCCCCGCTCCGCGAGCCGCTCGGTGAAGGCTCAGGACTGACGACGGGACGCTCGAAGCGCGGGAGAAGGTGGAACGGTGCAGCCCGAGGGTAGTAACGGCACCAGTGACGGCGGGCTCGCGGTGCCCATGGCCTGGCTGTACGCCGAGTACATCGCGGACGAACTGCTGCGCACGGGCCGGCTCATCCCGGTCAGCACGCTGGAGTTCCGGGCCGGACGGGACACGCTCGCCCTGACGATCTACCTCTCGGACGCGGCCGGCGAGCTCTCCGGCATCCGGGTGGTGTCGCAGCTCGACGAGTGGCTGTCGCTCACGGCGTACGGACATCCGTGGCGCGACTGGGTGCACACCCGGTTCCTCGCGCTCGGCGAGGAGGCCCGGGAGCGCGGCGACGCCGAGGACCCCGACCTGGAACTGGCCCGGGCGGCCTGGCGCTGGCTGGACAGCACCGAGCTGTTCGCCACCAACCTCGACCCGGGACGGCCCGACCACACCGATCTCCCACCGGGGCTGGACGAGAACGCGCGGGTGTGGACCCCCGCCTGGCAACTCGGCCTGCCACTGGGACACTTGGCCATGCACCTGTTCTGACGAAAGGGCCTCCGGGCCACCTCCTAGGACCTGCCGTCCGGATCCATCACCAGGCCGGTGAAGTCGGCCTCGTTGCGCTCCGCCCGGGTGACGTACCACCGGGCGATCAGCCACATCACCGGATAGACCAGCAGACCGAGCGCCACCCAGACCAGCGGCCCCGAGCCGTCGCGCGACAGGGCGAAGACCAGCGGCAGCGTCCCCACCAGCGACACCAGTGCGGCCAGCGCCCCCAGAGCCGCGCGCAGCTGGCTGCGCATCAGGGCCCGTACGTAGGTCGCCCCGAGAGTGGTCTGCTCGGAGATCTCCGAGCGGGCGGGGGTGTGCGCGGGCGGCCGGCGGGTGCCCCGGGCGACCCCGGTGACGATCTCGCGCCGGGGCGTCGCCTGCTGCTGCTCGCACATGGCCCGGGAGTCTACGCAGCGGCCGGCTATTTGAGGAGGCGTGAGAGCCGCCGGTCGGCGAGCGGCTTCCCGCCGGTCTGGCAGGTGGGGCAGTATTCCAGCGAGGAGTCGGCGAAGGACACCGAGCGGATGGTGTCCCCGCACACCGGACACGGCTCGCCGGCCCGGCCGTGCACCCGCAGCCCGCTCTTCTTCTCCGCCTTGAGCTTTCCGGCGGCCACCCCGTGGGCCCGGCCGACGGCCTCGCGCAGGGTGCCCCGCACGGCCTCGTAGAGCTCGGTGAGCTGCTCCTCGGTGAAGGACGCGGCGAGTTTGAACGGCGAGACCTTCGCGGCGTGCAGGATCTCGTCACTGTAGGCGTTGCCGATTCCCGCGATCACGCTCTGGTCCCGCAGGACGCCCTTGATCTGGCGCCGCTCCCCCGCGAGCAGCGCGGCGAAGGCGTCCCGGCCGAAGTCCCCGGCGAGTGGATCGGGTCCGAGGCGGGCGATGCCGGGCACCTCCTGCGGATCGTGGACCACGTACACGGCGAGGCGCTTCTGGGTCCCGGCCTCGGTGAGGTCGAAGCCGCCCCCGCCCACGAGGGATACGCGCAGTGCGAGCGGGCCCTTGCCGGGGCGCGGCGGCTGCGCGGGCAGTGCGTCCTGCCAGCGCAGCCAGCCGGCCCGGGCCAGGTGGGTGACGAGGTGGAGCTCGCCGACCGGCAGGGCCAGGAACTTGCCGTACCGGGCGGTGGTACCGGCCGGCTGCCCTTCGAGGGCGGTGAGCGGCGGGTCGTAGGTCTTGAGCACGCTCACGGTGAGCGGGAGGACGCGCTCGACCACCCGCCCGGTGAGGTGCTCGTCGAGGTACTCCCGCAGGGCCTCGACCTCGGGCAGCTCCGGCATGGTCCCAGCCTGCCGCCGCCTCAGGCGAAGCGCGAGCTGGACACCGGTCCGGGGGATGCGACGCGGTCGCGGGGCTCCGTGAGCCAGCCGGTGCGGACGGCGGTCACGAAGGCCCGGAAGGCCTCGTCCGGGTCGGGCGGGGTCGCCCCGTCGCCCTCGTCCGGGTCGGGGGCGGCCTGCGCGATCTCCCGGGCGATCTCCTCCTCGGGCCGCTGGTCGTCCTTCCACGGCGGGGACACGAACTGGCACAGCAGTGCGCTGAAGTCCGCGCTCACCGCGGGCGGATGGGTCCAGCAGGTGGCGTGCTCGGACAGGATCTGGCCGTCGGCGCGCGCGTGCAGGGTGCGTACGAGGTCCGGGTCGGTCGCGTTCAGGTCGTACGCGACGACGAGCGTGTCCGTACGGTCGGGCTCGTACGGTACGCAGGGCAGCCCCAGCACCCGGGCGGCGGCGAGCCCGAGGATCCGGTCGGACCGGTCGGGCAGCAACGAGACCGTGGCGGGGCGGCGGCCGGCGGCCTCCAGGGCGAGCGCCAGGCGGGACAGGCCGTGGCGGCACTGCTCGTGGGTGTCCCCGAGGTAGGCGTACCGGCCGGTCATCCCGGCGTCCCAGCCGTACGGGGAGAGGGTGCCCAGCAGGCCGCCGGTCAGGCCGTAGTGCCAGCCGCGCAGGTCGGTGCGGCCGAGTGGATCGGCCCGGCCCGCCTCGCCCTGGGCGCGGCGGGCCCGGTCGGTGCGCCGCAGTCGGCGCGTCTGGCGATCGTGGGCGCCGGCCCACTGCGGATCCTCGGGGGCGGGCAGGGTCCGGCCGATCCGCTCGGCGGTGTCCAGGTCACCGGCCAGCAGGGTGTGGTGGACGAGGAGGTACGTCTCGGGCCAGGCGGACAGCCGATCGCCCCGGCCGGAGAGCAGTGCGGCGGCCTCGGCGTGCCGGTTCTCGTCCTCCAGGGCGGAGACCAGCTCGGCGAGGACGGGCCGCGCGTCGGGGAGCAGGCGCAGTGCCTCGCGCAGCGGTGCGACGGCGAGGAAGGGGACGCCGCGCTCGACGCAGGCGTAGCCGAGATCGTAGAGGGCCTGGGGTTCGCCGGGACGTTCGGCGGCGGCCCCGGCGGCGCCGGCCAGGTCCTTGAACCCGGCGGCGTCGGCCAGGGCCCGGGTGGCCTTCGCGAGTTCGGCGATCGGCGCCGACTCGGCGTGCGGCCGCAGGGACCGTACCGCTCCGGGCAGATCGTCCGACTTCAGGAACCGGTGCACTTCGTCCATGGCGTTGGTCATCGCCCCCGATCCTCACGGACCCCCGCCGCGCCCGCAACGGACTTTCGGTCTCCGGGCGCGTCCTTGCCCCGCGCGTTCGGGGGCGAGAGCACCGCGGAACGTGCTGCCCCGACCCGCGGCCTCTTCCTCTCAGGTCATGGCGATCAGCGCGTACCTCTCGTCGGTGACGGGTCCGCCCCACAACTCCGGCTTCCCGCTGAGCGGTTCGATGCGCAGGCCGGCGACCAGGGGGCCGACCGCGGCGGCCAGCTCGTCGGCGGTGATCCCGCCGTACCAGGGGAGGGACGCGGCGCCCTCGACGTACGGCGCTGCGCTCTCCCCCGCTTCCCGCCACCGTCCCTCGACGAGCACCAGCCGGCCGCCCGGGCCGAGCCGCGCGACCCATGCGCGCAGTGCGGCCGCGGGATCGGGCAGGGTCCACAGCAGGTGCCGGCAGAGGAGGACGTCGTAGCGCTGCTGCCCGGTCGGCGGCAGCGCGGCGTCGCCTACGAGGAACCGGCCCTCGAAACCGGCGGCCGCGAGCTTGGCCTCGGCCCGCTCCACCATCCGGGGCGCCAGGTCCACACCGGTCACCCGGTGCCCGGCCTCGGCCAGCAGCAGGGAGAGCGAACCGGTACCGCAGCCGACGTCGAGTACCTCGGCCGGTCCGAGGGGGAGCCACGATCTCAGCGACCGGGCCCACGCGGCGCGGGTGCGCTCCTGCCGCAGTCCGTGGTCCGGCTCGTCGTCGAACGCTGCCGCGGCGGCGTTCCAGTACGCGGTGATGGCGCGGGTGCGATCGGGCATGGCGGTGATCCTGCCGGCCGCCACCGACAGTCCGCCCCGGCCGGACGTCAGCGGCCTCAGCCCATCACGAACTCGCACCACACGCACTTGCCGCTGCCCCGCGGCTCGACGCCCCACACATCCGCCAGCCGGTCCACCAGCATCAGGCCGCGCCCCGAGACGCCGGACTCTCCCGCCTCGCGGCGGCGCGGCAGCGCGCTGGAGCGGTCCTCGACCTCCACCCGGAGCCTGCGCTGGGGGCCCGCCAGGACCCGTAGGGTCACGATCGCCGGGCCGTCCGTGTGCATCAGGGCGTTCACGATCAGTTCGTCCGCGACCAGTTCGATCTCGTCGGCCCGTTCCCGCGCGCCCCAGGAGCGCACCGCGGCGCCGATCATGTGCCGGGCGGCCACCAGGGCCTCCGGGTCGCCCGGTGCCACGTGCTGCTGGAGGCGGCCGCCGCCCTCCGGGGCCGCCACGACCTGGCGGCGCAGCAGGAGCAGCGCCATGTCGTCGTCCCCGCCGCGTTCGTCGGCGATCTCGCACAGCAGGTCCGCCAGGAGTTGCAGGTCCGCCGGTCCGCCCCGGATGTGGGAGCTGAGCAGCTGGATCCCGTCGTCGAGATCGGCGCCGGGCTGTTCCACCAGGCCGTCCGTGCACAGCAGGAGCGTTTCGCCCGGGTCCAGTTCCACCGTGGTCACCGGGTACTCCAGGCGGCCGAACTCCGCCGAGAGGCCGAGCGGCATGCCGCCGTTCACCGGCAACCGGTGGCAGTCCCCGTCGCGGGTGCGCAGCAGCGGGTCGATGTGGCCGGCCCGGACCACCTGGAGCACGCCCGTCGAGAGGTCGGCCTCCACGTACGTGCACGTCGCGAACCGGTCGGTGTCCAGTTCGTGCAGGAAGACGGAGGCCCGGGCCATGACGGTGCCGGGAGAGTGCCCCTCGGCGGCGTACGCGCGCAGCACGATCCGCAGCTGGCCCATGACCGCGGCCGCGTGCGTGTCGTGTCCCTGGACGTCGCCGATGACCGCGCCGACCCGGCCGCCGGGCAGCGGGATGACGTCGTACCAGTCGCCGCCGATGTCCCGGCCCATCCGGGCGGAGCGGTAGCGTACGGCGATCTCCCCGCCGGCCACCGACGGGATCCGCCGCGGCAGCATGGCCTGCTGGAGGCCCTCGGCCAGGTCGTGCTCCTGCTCCAGCAGCATGGCCCGCTGGAGGCTCTGCGCGATGCTGCTGCCCAGGGCGACGAGCAGGTTGCGTTCCTCCTGGGTGAAGCCGTCCTTGTCCTGGTAGAGCAGTCCGATCGCGCCGATCGGGCGGGCCTGGGCGATGAGCGGCAGGTAGGCGGCCGCCGAGATCTGCATGTACGAGATCTTCGCCCAGAGCCCGGGGTAGTCCCGGGCGAACTCCGCCGCCGAGTCCAGGAAGCGCGGCTCCAGCGAGCGGACGACCTCGCTCATCGGGTACTGCTCGTCGATGCGGGTGTAGCGGGTGCCGGGGACGAAGCTGTCCTCCGGGCCCTCGGCGACCAGGTGGATCCGGCCGGCCTCGACGAGGCCCATCACCATGCCCATCGAGCCGAGCCGTTCCAGGCCGTGGGCGTCGCCGATGACGTCGATGACGTCCTGCACGGTCCGGGCGTGCGCGAGGGCGGCGGTGGTGGACTCGACCACCGACGTCTGGCGGCGCCGTTCCTCGTCCAGGCCGAGGCGCTCCGCCGAGTGGCTGAGTTCCTCGGTGGCGTCCCGGACGATGCCGATGATCCGGTACGGGCGGCCTTCCGGGCTGCGCATGACGCGGCCCTGGGTGTGCGTCCAGCGCAGCCGCCCGTCGTGGCAGCGGATGCGGAAGTAGGCGCCGTAGCTGTCCTCGCCGCTCTTGAGCGCGGAGGAGACCATGGCGTCGAGCCGGGTCGCCTCCGCCGCGGGCACGCGCGGGTTGAGGGACTCCGGCCGGCCGTCGTATTCGTCGGGGGCCGTGTCGAAGACTCCGAGGGCGGCTTCGTCCATGTGCATGAGACCGGTGACCAGGTCCCAGTCGAAACTGCCCATGCGGTTCAGCGAGAGCGACCGGTCCGGGTGTGCGGGCCAGTCGTCCGGCAGCGATACGGTGGTCGGCACCGATCCACCATGACACACGGGCCGGTCAGGCGCTCTCCAGCGGGAACCCCTCGTCCGAGGGCTGCGGCTGCAGGTTCGGTCCCACGAACGGGTCGGACGGGTCGGCCGGGGTGTGGGGGTCGTACGGGGTGTCCGGGTCGACGGGGACGTCCGGGTTGAAGGGATCCACGGGATCGTTCGGGTGGCCCGGCTCGCCCGGATCCAGCGGCGGCATGCCGGACAGGGGGTCCGAGGGCATGTCCGACGGCGAGGTGTCGGACGGCTGCCGCTGCTGCGGCCGGGTGGCCGGGTTCGACGGCATTTCCGGGTTCTGCGGCCGCGTCTGGCCGGGTGAGCTCCGCCGGGTCTGCGGATCCGGCGTGCAGTTCGTCGCCCCGGGGTTCGGCGCCGTCCCGGCGTTCGGGGAGACCGGTGCGGCCTGGCTCGGGCAGGGGTCGCCGGAGGCGGCCCCGGGCGGGGTGAGGGGCCCGTCCGGGATGCCGGCGGCCGGATCGAACGGGGGCAGCGCCTTCGGGACCCGGTCCTGGGCGCCGTCGTCCCCCCGCTTGCGCTCGATCCAGGTGTTGTCCGCGATGTTGACGATCACCAGGTTGTTGATCACGTGGGTGGTGGGTTCGATGACGACGACCTGGTTGGCCTGGTAGCCGCTCCACGGGTCGCCCTTGTGCACCGGGGATCCCTTGGCTGAGCGCGGGGAGGCCAGCGGGTTCCCGCAGCCGCAGCGGACCCGGGGCATGCCGTGCTCGTCCACCAGGACGGCGGTGCCGGCCTGGAGGACGGACTGGAAGCCGTCGGCGCGGCCGTCACGGAAGGCGTGGTTGGTGACCCTGATGTCGGCGCGCAGGACGACGGGGGTCAGGCCGCGCAGGAACTCGGGGATCTTCTCCTCTGCGATGTTCGAGGCCTGGGCGAAGGCGCGCGCCTTGGCGTCGTCGGCGGTCAGGAGGCCGACCTGCTGTTCCACGTCGCAGCTGCCGAGCCGTTGGGTGCCGCCGTACAGGCCGGGGGTGGCCGCGTTGACGGTGCGGATGCCCTGTCCGGTCCGGTTGGGCAGCGGGGGCTGGACGGGGGCGGACTCGGCGGTGGCCGAGGAGGTGGTGAAGGGGTTGGGGCCTGCGGAGGCGACGGGCTGGAGGTAGACCTCCTGGCTCTCGGCTCCGGCGGCGCCCGTCGGCTTCTCCGCGCCGCCGCCGCACGCCGCGGCGAAGAGGCCGAGGAGGGCGAAGAGGGCGGCGCCGGCGGGCGCATGACGACGCGACGTCTGACGAGGTGTCGGAAGTGACGGTCCGTACACGTGAATCTCCCTTTTCGCCCCGGTTGCTTCCTCTTGTCTGCCGCATTCGCGCAGGAGCCGCAACCGGAGCGTTCCTTGAACATGTTCAAGGAACGCCGTAGGCTCACCCTTGCGAGTTGAACGCGTTCAAGGGATGGGCCGCGGCGTGGGAGGGGTCCGGGGTGACGGCGCCGTCGATCGCCGCCGCCCCGGTCCCCGGGCCCGGACCACCGGCCACGCACCACCACCGACCGACTGGAGACCTCGCCATGACCCGCCTCATCAGCGCCGGCCGGGACACCGTCAGCCACCCCGACAGGGGCGCGACGGCCCACCGGCCGCTGCCCGCCGGATACAACCACCTGCGCCACCGCATCCGCCTCGGCCACGGCCGGACCGTCTTCGAGAGCGCCGGGACCGCGGTCACCACCTTCCACGCCCACCGGGCCTCGGGCCTGCGGGTGCGAGCCGATGTCGCCGCGGTCCGGCCCGGCAGCCGGGTGGTCGTCGGCATCGGCCGCGGACCGCTGCGCATCGACGCCCCGTGCCGGGTGATCTGGACGGCGTACGAGCCCGCCCGCATCGGATTCGCCTACGGAACCCTGGCCGGCCACCCCGGATGCGGGGAGGAGTCCTTCGTCGTGGACATGGACCCGGACGGCACGGTGTGGTTCACGGTGACCGCGTTCAGCCGCCCGAACAGCTGGTACGCCCGCCTCGCCGGCCCGCTGGTCCCCTTCCTCCAGCGGCGCTGCGCCCGCCGGCTGGGCGACCACCTGCGCAAGCTGGCCACCAGCGGCTGACCGGTCCGATACTGGAGGCGATGGACTGGTTCACGGCGCCCGGATACTGGCTCGCCCGGCTGGTCTTCCAGCGGGCCCTGGCCGGGATCTACCTCGTCGCCTTCATCGGGGCCGCCCTGCAGTTCCGGGCCCTGATCGGGGCGCACGGAATGCTGCCCGTGCCGCGCTACGTACGGTACGTGCCCTTCCGGCGCGCCCCGAGCCTGTTCCAACTGCGCTACTCCGACCGCCTCTTCGCGGGCTGCGCCTGGGGCGGCGCGGCCCTGGCCGCGGCGCTGGCCGCCGGGGCCGGGGACGAGGTGCCGCTGGGCGCGGCCATGGCCATGTGGGCCGCGCTGTGGCTGCTCTACCTCTCGATCGTGAACGTGGGGCAGACCTGGTACTCCTTCGGCTGGGAATCGCTGCTGCTGGAGGTGGGCTTCCTCGCCGTGTTCCTCGGCAATGCGCGGGCCGGGCCGCCCGTGCTGGTGCTGTGGCTGCTGCGCTGGGTGCTGTTCCGGGTGGAATTCGGGGCCGGGCTGATCAAGATCCGCGGGGACCCCTGCTGGCGCAAGCTGACCTGCCTGTACTTCCACCACGAGACGCAGCCGATGGCCGGGCCGCTGAGCTGGTTCTTCCACCATCTGCCGAAGCCGCTGCACCGGGTGGAGTGCGCGGCCAACCACGTGACCCAACTGGTCGTCCCGGTGCTGCTGTTCACCCCGCAGCCGGTGGCCTCGTACGCCGCCGGGATCATCATCGCGACGCAGCTGTGGCTGGTGCTCTCGGGCAATTTCGCCTGGCTGAACTGGCTGACGATCACGCTGGCCGTCTCGGCCGTGGACTTCACCGGGCTCGCGGGCGCTCCCCCGGCGGCCGCCTCGCGCACGGGTCCCGTGTGGTTCGTGGTCCTGGTGTGCGCGGTGACCGTCCTGGTCCTGTTCCTCAGCCGCCACCCGGTGCTCAACATGATCTCGCGCCGCCAGGTGATGAACCGCTCCTTCGACGCGCTGCACCTGGTCAACACCTACGGGGCGTTCGGCTCGGTCAGCCGGGTCCGGATGGAGGTGGCGGTGGAGGGCACCGCGGACCGGGTGCCGCGCGCGGACGGGGACTGGCGCGAGTACGGATTCAAGGGCAAGCCGGGGGAACCGGGCCGCCTTCCGCGCCAGTTCGCCCCGTACCACCTGCGGCTGGACTGGCTGATGTGGTTCGCGGCGATCTCCCCCGACTACGCGCGGGACTGGTTCGGGCCGTTCGTGGAGCGGCTGCTGGCGGGCGACCGGGACACGCTGCGGCTGCTGCGCGACAACCCCTTCCCGGACGCCCCGCCCCTGCACGTCCGGGCCCTGCTGTACCGCTACCGGTTCACCACCTGGCGCGAGCTGCGCGAGACGGGGGCCTGGTGGCACCGCACGCTCGTGCGCGAGTACCTCCCGCCGACCCGCCTCGCGCGGGCGCAGCCGTCAGAGCCCGAGTAGGGCGGCCTCCCGCTCCGGGGAAAGACCCTTGGCCGGCCGGTCGGACCGCTGCGGGGCGATTCCGCCGAGCGATTGCAGCCACACCCAGGTGTCCACCACGGTCTCCTCGACCGGCCGGCACTTCAGTCCGGCCGCCAGCGCCCTGGAGACGTCCCCGCGGTGCATGTGGTCGTGGTCCTCGCCCTCGGGGATCCATACGGGGAGCTCGGTCCAGGGTTCCACGCCCGCCTCCAGGAGCCGGGCCCGGTCGGTCCAGCGCAGTTCGGCGCCGCCCGCGGTGACGGCGGCGCAGGCCTCGAGGAGGCTGCCCATCGTGGCGTGCCCGGACGGGGAGACCAGGTTGTACGCGCCACCGAGGCCCGCTCCGGCGGCGTCCAGGGTCCAGTGCGCGAGGTCGCGTACGTCGATGTACTGGAGCGGGAGTTCGCGCGGCCCGGGGGCGAGCACCGGACCGCCGCGGGCGGTGCGGTTCAGCCACCACGGCAGCCGGCCGACGTTCTCGTACGGGCCGAGGATCAGCCCGGCGCGCACCAGCAGGGCGCGGTCCGCGAAGGCGTCCAGCGCGGCGAGCTCGCCGCCCCGCTTGTCCTGCGCGTAGGCGATCGACCCGGCGTCCGGCGAACCCTCGACCAGCGGGCCGTCCTCGGCGAGACCGGCCGGGGCGGGGTACGCGTACACCGAGCGGCTGGAGACGTATGCGTACCGCCCGGCCCGCTCGCGCAGGAGCCGGCTGCTGTCGCGGACCGCGGTGGGGGCGCCGCCCCAGGTGTCGACGACGAGGTCCCACTCCCCCGCCTCCAGGGCGGCCAGGCCCCCGGGGGCGGTGCGGTCCCCGTGCAGGGCGGAGGTGCCCGGCGGGGGCGCGTGGTGCCCGCGGTGGAAGACGGTCACCTCCCAGCCCCGGTCCAGGGCGTCCTCGGTGATCGCGCGTCCTACGAATTCGGTACCGCCCAGCATCAGCAGTTTCATGCACGTCAGCCTGCCGGGGCTGCAGGAGGGGCGGAAGTCGTGATCGCCCTCGGCGATGACGCTCAGGGCGTAGCCGGAAGGGGAACCCGGGCCGAACCGGGCGGGGACCTCGCCGGACAGGGCAGCGCCCCCGGTGCGCGCGGGCACTCAGGGGGCGCTTGGCACCGCTGTGCCGACTAGTCGATACCGGGCAGGATGTGCGCTTCCGCCAGGTCGTCCTCGTACCCGGCCAGCCGGATCGGGGCGGATCGGGCCCAGACCTCGAGGCTTCCGAGCTCGTCGGTCCGGGGCTTCGCCCTGGTTCCCGTCCGCTCCAGCAGGGTCGGTTCGGGCTTTGTCTTCTCAGTCACCGCGCACTCCTTCGTGTCGCGTAACCCGGTGGGCGGACCGCGCCCCGGGCAAGGGATGAAAGGGTTTCCGGACGCGGTGGCGCCTTAGTGGAGCGCGGCCCGGATGGGGGCCGTCTGATGCCCCAGAGTACACATATGAGCGGACCTCCGCTCGATAGGAAGGCAAAATCCGCTGCGCCCTCTTACTTTCGCTCCTAGTTCAGCAAGTCGTGAGCCTGCGGGCGCATGACGCCTGATCTGCTCGGGCCCGGACGTGCGGGGTGTGACGGAGGAGGTCGGCGGTGGCGAAGTCCAGGGTGCCCGAGGCTCAAGTGCCTCACCTCACAAGCGTGTTGGAGCTCATGGCCCTATTGGACGCCGGTCCCCACGACCAGGGTCTGCGGACCGCGGCCCTGCTGCGCCGCTCGCACCCCTTCGACAAGGAACTGCAGATCGCGGGCCTGCTGCACGACCTCGGGCGGCTGCTCCGTCTGAGTGACGGGGCGGTTACTGCGGGGCAGGCGGCGGAGTCGATCCGCCCCTTGCTGGGCGAGCGCGTGGCCCGGCTGGTCCGGCTCTGCGGCACCGTCGGCGGGGACGGCCACGACGGCTCCGCCTGCTCGGCCGACCCGGTCGGCCCGGTCGGCCCGGCCGGTTCCCGATGCGACGACGACGCCGAGGCGGTGGCCACCTTGCGCCAGGCCCGGGACTCGGCCGCCGCGGCCGGCCTGGACGCGGGCGTGCTGGAGGACTGGCGGCCGCTGCTGGAACTGGTCGCCGCCGGGGCCTGCCGGGTCGGGCCCGCCGGGAACGCACTCGACCCCCTCGGTTCACCGAGGGGGTCGAGAAGGTCGGGCACCGGCCTCCCGTAGGGCGGGAGGCCGGGAGGCCGGGTTACCAGTTCGCCGGGGCGTAGTCCTTGAGGAAGACACCGAACAGGTCCTCGCCGGACTCGCCGCGGACGATCGGGTCGTAGACCCGGGCGGCGCCGTCGACCAGGTCGAGCGGGGCGTGGAAGCCCTCCTCGGCGAGGCGCAGCTTGTCGAAGTGCGGGCGCTCGTCGGTGATCCAGCCGGTGTCGACCGAGGTCATCAGGATGCGGTCGGTCTGGAACATCTCCTGGCCGCTGGTCCGCGTCACCATGTTCATCGCGGCCTTGGCGGCATTGGTGTTCGGGTGCCCCGCACCCTTGTAGCCACGGCTGAAGACGCCCTCCATCGCCGAGACGTTGACGACGTACGCCCGCCCGGTGGCCGCCTTACGGGCGGCCTCCGCCATGGCCGGCCGAAGTGCGCTGATCAGGATGAACGGCGACGTGTAGTTGCACAGCTGGGTCTCGAGCAGCTCCACGGGGGAGATCTGGTCGATGGTCTGCACCCAGGTGTTGCTGTCGACGACGTCGGGCAGCAGACCGCCCGCGTCGATGGCGGTGCCGGCGAGGTGCCGCTCCAGGCTGGCGTTGCCCGCGACCAGGGCGAGGTCGGCGACCTTCTGCGCCTCGAGCCCGCTCACTCCGACGGGCAGCGCCGCCAGGCCGTCGACCGCGCCGGAGTTGAAGGCGCCGATGACGTGGTGGGCGGGGAGCTCACCGGCGGGCAGCGGGGCGGACTCGCCCTCGACCAGCGCCGCGTAGGCGGTGGGCAGGCGGCGCACGGTCTGCGTCGCGTTGTTGATCAGGATGTCGAGCGGACCGGCCGCCGCGACCTGTTCGGCGAGGGCCACGGACTGGGCCGGGTCGCGCAGGTCGATGCCGACGACCTCCAGGCGGTGCATCCAGTCCGCCGAGTCCTCCATCGCCTTGAAGCGGCGGATGGCGTCCTTGGGGAAGCGCGTGGTGATCGTGGTGTGGGCACCGTCGCGCAGCAGCCGCAGTGCGATGTACATGCCGATCTTGGCCCGGCCGCCGGTGAGCAGCGCGCGCTTGCCGGTCAGGTCGGCGCGGGCCTCCCGCCTGGTCCGGTTCTCGACGGCGCACTCCGGGCAGAGCTGGTGGTAGAAGTAGTCGACCTCGACGTACCGCGTCTTGCAGACGTAGCAGGAGCGCGGGCGCTGGAGTATCCCGGCGATCCGGCCGGCCTCCGTGACCGAGGAGGGCAGGATGCCCTCGGTCTCGTCGTCGATGCGCTCGGCGGAGCCGGTGGCGGTGGCCTCGGTGACGGCCTTGTCGTTGGCGGTCTTGGCGGCGCGGCGCTCCTGGCGGCGGCGCTGCTTGACCGTCCGGTAGAGGCCGGCGGTGGCACGGCGTACGGTGATCGCGTCGGGGTGGTCGACATCGAGCTTGTCCAGCTCGTCGAGCACGCTGAGGCAGAGGGCCAGCCGGTCGGGGTCGATACCGGGCCCGTAGGCGTGCCCGTGGTCGTGGCCGTAGTCCTGACTGTCTTCGGTCACCGTCATTGCCGCTGCCGTTCCTTGATCACTCGTCCGCATCCGCCTGCTGCGGAAGTCCTCAAAAGGGCAACTGTACGGATCCCTCACGCCCGGAGCCAAACCCGCTCCCGAGGCCCTCACGCACCGCGAGCGAAGCGTGACCGTACGGGGCGAATCGGTGACTCTGCGGTGCAGCAGAAGTCGCTTTCCGCTGGTGGCACCACCACGCTGCGTACTCCCGTACTACGTCCGGAGTATGACTGATCACCACCTGTGGGCGGAGGAATAGCGCAGATGGGTCGGGCATTGTGGACCTTATGAGTGCACTGGCGCTGTCGGTCCTGCTGTGCCTCGTGTCCGCCTTGGCGTACGCGGGTGGCGCGATCGTCCAAGAACGGGTCGCGGCGAGCACGCCGGACCGTACGTACGCCCCGCTGCGCCGGGGCGGCTGGTGGGTGGCGGTGGGACTGAACGGTCTCGGTGCGCTGCTGCACGTGGTGGCGCTCGCCTACGGGCCGCTGAGCCTGGTCCAGCCGCTCGGCGCACTCACCATCGTCTTCGCGCTGCCGATGGCCGCCCTCTTCGTACGGCGCCGGGCCGGCGCGGCCGCCTGGCGCGGCGCGGTGCTGGCCACGGTCGGTCTGGCCGGGCTGCTGGCGCTGACCGGCGGGAACGCCCGGGCGGAGCAGGCACTGGCGGGCGACGAGCGGCGCCTCCTGCTCACGGTGACCGGGGCCGCGGTGCTCGTGCTGTTCGTGGCGGCGCACCGGATGCACCGGGCGGTGCTGCACAGCGCGCTGCTGGCCACCGCCGCCGGCACGGCCTTCGGCATGGCCTCGGTGTTCACCAAGTCGGTGGCCGAGGGCTTCGCCCCGAGTGCCCTGCCCGCGCTGTGGCCCGATCTCGCGGCGATCGCGGTACTGGCGGCCGGCGGGCTGCT
This sequence comes from Streptomyces sp. NPDC054932, assembly GCF_053610205.1. Taxonomy (NCBI): domain Bacteria; kingdom Bacillati; phylum Actinomycetota; class Actinomycetes; order Kitasatosporales; family Streptomycetaceae; genus Streptomyces; species Streptomyces sp. NPDC054932. The sequence continues at coordinate 24,459 of NZ_JBSGXU010000014.1, forward strand.
GCTGTCGCAGGCGGCCTACCGGGGCGCAGGGCTGACCGCGCCGCTGGCCACCCTGACGGTGGTCAACCCGGTGGTCGCGGCGACGGTCGGCATCACGCTGTTCGACGAGGGCTTCCGGTACGGGGCCGCGGGCGCGACGGCGGCGGTGGCAAGCGCCGTGCTCGCGGCGACCGGCCTGGTCCTGCTCACCGCCGTGCCCTCGCACGTGCGCGGGTCAGATGCGGACCCCGTGGCCGCGGAGGTACTTCAGCGGGTCGATGTCGGAGCCGTAGCCGGGCCCCGTGCGCATCTCGAAGTGCAGGTGCGGGCCGGTGGTGTTGCCGGTCGAGCCGGAGCGGCCGATGCGCTGGCCCCCGGAGACCTGCTGGCCGGCCTTCACGCCGAGGGCGGAGAGGTGCGCGTACTGGGAGTACCGGCCGTCGGTGTGCCGGATGACGACCTGGTAGCCGTAGGCACCGGCCCAGCCGGCGCTGATGACCTGGCCGGGTCCCACGGACTTGACCGTGGTGCCGGTCGCCACCGGGAAGTCGACGCCCGTGTGGTAGCCGCTGGACCAGGAGGATCCCGAGACGCGGTACGCCGTGCCGAGGGCGGCGTCGACGGGGGCGGAGAATCCGCCCGCTTCCGGCTTCTGCTGCGCTGAGGCGGGCGCCGGCGCCGGCTTCTCGGCCGGCTTCTCGGCCGGCTTCTCGACCGGTTTGGGCGCGGGCTTCGCGGCGGGCTTCTCGGCGGCCGGCTCCGCGGGCTTGACCGGGTCGGCGGTCCGCGGCGGCTTCTGCGGGTCCTGGGCGGGCGGCGGCGGGGTGGCCGGCGCCGTGGTCACCCGCATGGTGAGCCGCTGACCCGGGAAGATCAGGTCCGGGTTGCCGCCGACGGTGGCCCGGTTCGTCTCGTACAGCGCCTGCCAGCCACCCTCGACGTGCTGGTCGGTGGCGATCGAGGAGAGCGAGTCGCCGGGCGCGACGACGTACGGGTTCGGCAGGACGGAGGTCCCCGTCGGGCGGGGTCCGCCGCCCTGCTCCGGGGCCGTGCGCGGGGCCTGGGACTGTCCCTGCGACTGGGTCCGTATCTGTGCCTGCGCCTGTGGCTGTGCCTGTGACTGCGGGGTGATGGCGGGCGCCGGGCCGCTGCGCGTGAGTCCGGCCCGCTTCCCGCATTCGGGCCAGGCGCCGGGCCCCTGGCCCTTCAGCACCTTCTCCGCCACCGCCATCTGCTGGTCCTTGGTGGCCAGGTCCGCGCGCGGGGCGTAGGCGGTACCGCCGAAGGCGCGCCAGGTGCTCTGGCTGAACTGCAGGCCGCCGTAGTAGCCGTTACCGGTGTTGATGCGCCAGTTGTTCGTCGACTCGCAGGCCGCGACCTTGTTCCAGGTGTCCACGGAGGCCGCGTCGGCGACCCCGGCACCCATGAGCGGGAGCGCGATGCCCGCGCCGCCGGCGGTCACGGCCAGCGAGGCCCGGTTGATGCTGCTCGGCTGATACCGGCGGTGCCGGCCCCGTACGCCCATGGGAGCCCCCCTGGAAGACATCAGGAATCGCACAACGTAACGCCGGGATCATTGCACGACAAGGGGAGCAACGGGGCGCTATTCAGCGGAACTTGACAATCCACCGAGAGGCGGGAGCGCCGCGCGGCCGACGGCGGGGTAGCGTCGGCACAGCCCGCACACCGAAGCACGCAGGAGCGCACACATGAGCACCAGCACGGCCCAGATCGGCGTCACCGGCCTCGCAGTCATGGGAAGCAACCTCGCCCGCAACTTCGCCCGCAACGGATTCACCGTGGCCGTACACAACCGCACCGCCGCGAAGACCACCGCACTCGTGGAGGAATTCGGGCACGAGGGCAGCTTCGTGGCGGCCGGGTCGGCGAAGGAGTTCGTCGACGCGCTGGAGCGCCCCCGTCGCATCGTCATCATGGTGAAGGCCGGGGAGCCGACCGACGCCGTGATCCACGAGTTCGCCCCGCTCCTGGAGGAGGGCGACGTCATCATCGACGGCGGCAACGCGCACTTCGAGGACACCCGGCGCCGCGAGCGGGAACTGCGCGAGCAGGGCATCCACTTCGTGGGCGTGGGCATCTCCGGCGGCGAGGAGGGCGCGCTGCTCGGACCGAGCATCATGCCGGGCGGTTCGACGGAGTCGTACGCCTCCCTCGGCCCGCTGCTGGAGAAGATCTCCGCGAAGGCCGCCGACGGCACGCCCTGCACCTCGCACGTGGGCCCCGACGGCGCCGGACACTTCGTCAAGATGGTGCACAACGGCATCGAGTACGCCGACATGCAGCTCATCGCCGAGGCCTACCACCTGCTGCGCGAGGTCGCCGGCTACTCCCCCGCGAAGATCGCCGAGACCTTCCGGGAGTGGAACCGGGGGCGCCTGGACTCGTACCTGATCGAGATCACGGCGGAGGTGCTCGCGCACACGGACGCCGCGACCGGGCGCCCGTACGTGGACATCGTGGCCGACGCCGCCGAACAGAAGGGCACCGGCCGCTGGACGGTGCAGATCGCCCTCGACCTCGGGGTACCGGTGTCGGGGATCGCCGAGGCCGTCTTCGCCCGGGCGGTCTCCGGCCATGCGGACCTGCGCACGGCCGCTCGCGGGCTCGCGGGCCCGACGGCCACCACGCTCGCGCCGGAGGAGGCGGATGCCTTCGCCGCGCAGGTGGAGCAGGCGCTGTACGCGTCGAAGATCGTCTCGTACACCCAGGGCTTCCACCAGATCCGGGCCGGCAGCGAGGAGTACGACTGGAACGTGGACCTGGGCGCGGTGGCCTCGCTGTGGCGCGGCGGCTGCATCATCCGGGCCGCGTTCCTGGACCGGATCCGCGCGGCCTACCAGGCGCAGCCGGAGCTCCCGAGCCTGCTGGCGGACGCGCACTTCGCCGAGGAGATCGCGGCGGCGCAGGAGGGCTGGCGGTCCGTCCTGGTGGCGGCGGTGCGCCAGGGCATCCCGGTCCCGGCCTTCGCGGCCTCGCTGGCCTACTACGACGCGCTGCGCGCGGAGCGCCTCCCCGCGGCCCTCACCCAGGGGCAGCGGGACTTCTTCGGGGCGCACACCTACCGGCGGACCGACCGCGAGGGCTCCTTCCACACCCTCTGGAGCGGCGACCGCTCCGAGGTCCGCACGGACACGCACGCCTGAGGTCCGGGGCGGGCTCGTCGGCCGGGGCCCTTGGGCGGCCCCGGCCGGCGTGCTGATGCGCTCGCGCGAACGTGCCGTCGGCGGCCCACTCCGCAGCCGGTCGTGGGCGCCCTTGCGGTCGCCGGAAGGCGGGACGAGTATTTTTCTATGGCGCAATGAGCCGGAGCGGGCCTCTGTGCCGACGCCGTCGATACGCAGGGCGCCCGTCGGCTGTGACGCGCACAGCCGACAGCCGACAGCCGTCACCGTCACGGTGGCGAGGCAGCGCACAGGACCGAGCCGGTTCAGTCGGTGGCCGTGACCGGCACGACGGCCGGGACATCCGGCCGGGTCGCTCGGCGAGGGGCCCGGGAACCGCCAGGTGGCCGCACGACCGCGTCGCCGGTCGCCGGTCGCCCTTCGCCGTGGGAGAGGCAGAGCGGAAGGAGTCTGCCCATGCGGATCGTCGTGGACCTGAATCGATGCCAGGGATACGCACAATGCGTGTACCTGGCTCACGAGGTCTTCAGGTTGAGTGGCCAGGAGGCACTCACCTACGAGCCGAACCCCGATGACGAGCGGCGCCTGCAGGTCGAGCGGGCTGCTGTGGCGTGCCGGTGCAGGCGATCGTGATCGACCGCTTGGACGGCGCGGAGCGGGGCGGGACGCCATGACCCTGCCGGCGACGGTGGCAGAGCTGGTGCGCGAGTTCAGGGCCAACGGTCGGATCGTCATCGTGGGGGCCTCACTGGCCGGGCTGCGGGCCGCGGAGGCCCTGCGCGAGGAGGGCTTCACCGGTTCCCTGACCATCATCGGGGACGAGCCGTACGAGCCCTACGACCGTCCGCCGCTGTCCAAGCAAGTACTCAAGGGCTGGGTTCCGGCCGACCACACCAAGCTGCCCCGCATGCGGGAAGTGGATGCGGACTGGCGGCTCGGGGTGGCTGCCACCGGGCTGGACCGGGCGGCCAAGCAGGTGCGCCTCGCCGACGGCGAGCAGGTCCGGTACGACCGGTTGCTGATCGCCACGGGCACCCGGGCGCGACAGTGGCCGAACCCGACCGAGGCCGCCCTGCACGGCGTCCACACGATTCGCTCGCGTGATGATGCCGCACAGCTGCAGAAGGCGCTGGCCGAGCCGCCGTCGCGGGTCCTGGTCATCGGCGCCGGGTTCATCGGCTCGGAGGTGGCCTCCGTCTGCCGGGAGCTCGACCTTCCGGTGACCGTCGTCGAGCGGGGTTCGGCGCCGCTGTCCGGTGCGCTCGGCGGGGTCATCGGGGAGATCGCCGCGCAGATGCAGCGCGATCACGGCGTGGACCTGCGCTGCGGGCTGGGCGTGTCGTCCCTGGAGGGTGACTCCGGCGGACACGTGCGGCGTGCTCGGCTCTCGGACGGAACCATCGTCGACGCCGACGTGGTGGTGGCCTCGCTGGGGTCGATCCGCAACGTGGAATGGCTGGAGGGCTCCGGGCTGGCGGCCGGTTTCTGGGGCGTCGGGTGCGACGCGGGTGGCCGTGCCTTCGACATCAACGGCGTGGTCACCGACAGCATCTACGTGGCGGGGGACGTGGCGCGTGCGCCGCACGTGCTGTACGAGTACCAGTTCCTCGCGATGGAGCACTGGGACAACGCCGTTTTCGGCGCCGAGGTGGCGGCGCACAACATGGTGAACCTCGAGCCCCACTATCGTCCGCATCTGCTGGTTCCCGGCTTCTGGTCCGGTCAGTTCGGCGTCAACATCAAGTCCGTCGGCGTGCCGCCCTTCGGTGAGGAGATCGTCTTCACGCAGGGGTCCGTCGCGGAGCGCCGTTTCGCCGCCGCCTACGGTCACCGGGGCCGGATCGTCGCCGCCGTCACGTTCGATCACGGCAAGTGGCTGGAGTACTACGGGAAGCTGATCGAGCGATCCGGTCCGTTCCCGCCCCCGCCGCCGGGCTGGGACCAGCCGCCCGGCACGAAGCCGGTGCCGGCCGAGTTCCCGGAACCCGGCGTCCCGACGGAGGTACCCGACGTCGTCCTGACCGGCCACGCCCCGAGCGGGCGGACGGCCGAGTTCCGGCCTCGACAGCACTGACAGGAAGAAGGAGGGGAGCCTCGTGGCCGAGGAAACCCCCTGGGAGCAGGCCCTCCGCTACGCAAACCGCGCCGACCCGTACCCCTTCTACGAAGAACTGCGCAAGACACCGGTGGCGCGGCAGCCGGACGGAACCTATGTCGTCAGCACCTACCGGGAGATCGTCACGCTGCTGCACGACCCCCGGGTCAGTTCGGATCCACGAAAGGGCCACGCCCCGGCCTCGGCCCAGGCGGAGGGCTCGGGAGGGTCGGAGGGTTCGGGGGAGGCGGAGGCCGAGCCGAGCATCATCACCTGCGATCCGCCCGAGCACGATCGGGATCGGCGGATGATGACCCCGCATTTCGTCGGCCCGCCCCATTCGCCCGACCTGATTTCCGAAATGGAGCCCGAGATCCGCCGCCTCGTCGACGGCCTCCTGGACCGCATGCGGGGCAAGACCAGGATCGATGCCGTCGACGACTTCGCCTATCCCCTGCCGGTGACGGTGATCTGCAAGGTTCTGGGCGTGCCACTGGAGGACGAGCCACGCTTCCACCACTGGATCGAGACCGCCCTGGGCGCTTGGGAGTACGGCCCCGAGACCGCCTCCGAAGACTTCCGGAGTCGGCTGGCCGAGGGCAATCAGGCCGTGCAGGAGTTCGGACGGTTCGCAGCCGGGCTGTACGACCGGTACGCCCGGCAGCCCGGCCCGGGCATGCTCTCGGCGATGGTGAACGAGGACGACCCGGAGGGACGGATGCCCAAGGGCCTGCTCACGAGCAATGCCCTGCTCCTGATCTTCGCCGGGCATGAGACCACGGTGAATCTCATCGCCCACAGCGTGCTCACCCTGCTGCGGCACCCCGACGCTCTCGAGAAGCTGCGCCGTCGGCCCGAGCTGATCGTGCCCGGTGTGGAGGAGCTGCTGCGCTTCGAGTCTTCGGTGCAGTTCTGGCCCACCCGCTCCGCCGTGAAGGACATCGACATCGCCGGCACCACCATCCCCAGGGGGGCGCCGATCTTCCTGGCGTACGGCTCGGCGAACCGCGATCCGGAACAGTTCACCGACCCCGACGAGCTCGACCTTGAGCGCCGCGACAACCAGCACCTCGGATTCAGCCAGGGCATCCACTTCTGCTTCGGCGCTCCGCTCGCGCGGCTCGAGGTCCAGAACGCGGTCGGCGAGTTCGTCCGCCGGGTGGAAAACCCCCGGCTCGTCGAGGACCCGCCGCCGTACCGGCGCAACCAGATCTTCCGCGGACCGCGGCACGTCCTGGTCGACATCGACGGCATCCGCGACTGACCCGGAGCGGGCAGGGGCGGCGCCCGCCGGACTCCGCCTCACCACTGTCTTCATCCGGACAGCACGGTGATCAGCAGGAAACGGTCTCCCGGCTGAGGGGCCCCGGCTGCGGGATCGGCGCGGGCCCCGGGGGCGGCGGGATCGGGTCCGGCTCGGGCACCGGGCCGGGCACGGGCGGCACCGGCCGCGGGATGGGCTCGGGATCCGGGAACGGGTTGGGCCCCGGGACGGGGTCGGGGCCGGGCACGGGCGGCTGTGTCTCGTCTGCATCTTGTTTTCGCACCATACGGCCCACTTTCCCGCGATTGCAGCCCGTATGCCTGCCCTACGGGGTCGAACGCAGCGCCAGGCCTGCAGCCAGGCCCGGAGCCGGGCTGGAGAGCACGGGGATCCGGCCGGCGGCCAGGTCCGCGGCACCGGCCATGGAGGCCTGCGCCAGCACGATGACGTCCGCGTCGGTGACGGAGTCGACGGCCTCGGCCACGCGGGCCAGGTACCCGGCGGTGTCCGCCGCCTCGAAGCGGTCCCAGGCCCCGGCGACCAGGTGCGTACGGATCGACACGGGCAGAGCACCGGCCTCCTCGGCCAGCAGGTCCCCCGTCGGGCCGAGGGTCGACTCCAGGGCGGCCAGTACGACGATCCGGGCGCCGGTCCGTACCGCCGCGGCCGCCATCGGCCGGTCCACCCGCAGCACCGGGGCGCCGAGCGCCGGACCCAAGGACTCCGCAGTCGCCCCGATGGTCGAACAGGTGACCAGTACGGGCACTGCTTCGGCCTCGGCTCCGGCTTCGGCAAGCAGCCCCAGCAGGGCCGGAGCCACCGACTCAGGCCCGTCTGCGCGGGCCCGGTCCAGCAGCTCCGGCACCACCAGGTGCCTCAGCACGGCCCCCGGATGGTTCCGGTCGCGCAGGTCGTCGAAGACCGGGACGTGCACGGGCGAGGTGTGCAGCAGGAGCAGATCGGTCACCAGAGGTCGGGGGCCGAGGCGAGCTGCGCCTTGGCCGCCTGTACCACCTCGGCGGCCGGCTCGGGCGCCTCATCGGGGTGTTTGACGGCCCAGCTCGCCGCATACGGGCACAGCGGCACCACGGGAACCCCTTCGGCGGCCGCGATCCCGTAGAAGGTCCTCACCAGCCCGCCCGCGATCCCGCGGCCCTCGTGGCCCGCCTCGACGATGGTGTGCACCGCGACCAGGGCATGGGGTGCCTCGGCGAGCACGAAGTACGCGATGTGGCCGACCACCGCCCCGTCCTCGACGGCGAGCAGCCGTCCGGCGCCGCGGTCGTCCTGGAATTCGATCGGCATGGTCCCCGCCTCCCGTCAGACAGCCACGGCGTGGGGGCTGCGCCGCTGGTCCGTGTCCGGTACCGGAGCGGAGGCGTCCGTCCCCAGCTCGACGATCCGATTGTCGCCGTCCACGTGCACGACGCGGGGCTTCAACGCCCGGGCCTCGGCATCCTCGACCTGCGCGTAGCTGATGAGGATGACCAGGTCCCCGGGGTGCACCAGATGGGCGGCGGCGCCGTTGATCCCGATGACCCCGGACCCGCGCTCCCCCTCGATGACGTAGGTCTCGAGTCGCGCACCGTTGGTGATGTCCACGATGTGGACGAGCTCCCCGGGCAGCAGATCGGCCGCGTCCAGCAGGTCCGCGTCGACGGTCACGGACCCGACGTAGTGCAGGTCGGCCTGGGTGACGGTGGCCCGGTGGATCTTGGACTTGAACATGGTACGAAGCATGCGAATACTCCCGAAGTGTCTGCTCCCTGCCTGCTTCCCGCAGGTCAAGGGCGTTCGCCGGAGCCTACAACGATTCGCATGTCCGGGTCAGCTCCCCCAGGGTCTTCAAGGGCTCCTGCCGACCCGTTGCCGACCGGCCTCCGGCCCGGCCTCCCGCCCGGCCTCCGGCTCGGCTTGCGGGCGTTCATTTGGCCCATATGTCCAGCAGTTGGTTGGCCGCACGGAAATTGTCGGGTGAATCCACGTTGCACGCGACGGTCACGGCGGTGTTGCGGTCCGGGCTCACCTCGAAGGTGCTGTGAAATCCCTCCCAGTCGCCCCGGTGCACCAGGCCCTTGTCGGGGAGCAGGAGCATTCCGGCCCCGTACCGCCCTTCTTCGATGCCGCGCGGGCGCAGGACGTCGCCCACACTCACCGCTCCCTCCGTGACTCCGGTGAGCAGTTCCGTCCCGCCGATGCGACCGGTGCGGTAGTTGTCGGCCCAGCGGACGAATTCTCCGGGGGTGGTTTGGACGGAGCCGTCTCCGTACTGTTTCCAGGGGGAGGAAACGGGACTGAAGGAGCCGTCCTTCTCGTCGTACGACTTCGCCTTGCCGGGAACGTCCACCGCCGGGGACAACGTCATGCGCAGGTGCAGTGGGGTGAAGAATTCCTGTTGGAGGAAGGCCGGGAACGGCTTTCCGGTGACCCTCTCGACGACGTGCGCCAGGAGGACGTAGTTGGAGTTGGAGTAGGCGAAACGCTTACCCGGCGGGTCTTCCGGTTCCGAGGCGAGGATGGCCGCGATCGCTTCCTCCTGGCCGGCCGGATCCGTCAGCCCGATCCCCTTGGCCTCCAGCAGGTCCTGGTAGTCGGTGATGCCGCTGGTGTGACGCATCAGGTCGCCCAACGTGACGTCCCGTGTCCAGGCGGGCGGGTCGTCGAGGAACTCGGACAGGCGGTCGTCCAGCGCGAGTTGGTGCCGCCCGGCCAGCAGGAGGACAGCGTCTGCGGTGAATTGCTTGGAGTTGGACGCCATGTCGAAGACCGTCTTCGAGGTGATGGTGCGCCCGGTCGCCAGATCGGCCTTGCCCCTCCCCGCCTCCCAGACCACACGTCCCCGTATGCCGACGGCTGCCGCACAGCCCGGGCCGTCAGGAGAAGGCACCAGTTCCTGGAGGACATCTGCGCTGCGCTGCGCCCGGTCGTCGCCGGACGCGTATGCCGGTGGGGGTGCGGCACCGGCCAGTACTGCCGCGATCATGGCGCCCCCGGCGGTGCACAACGGCACCATCCGATTCACGGACACCACCTTCTATCTGTGACGACGGCGGCACGGCTCAGGGTCCGGGCGACGTACGGGCCGTTGTCGCGCAACCGTCGTACATGTGGGAGTGACATCTGCCCTCCCGGTCACTTCGGAGTGGTCGTGAACGGTTCCCACCCGAGGCCCGCCACGCACCCGGTGTCGGGCGCGGTCGGACGGGTGAGGAAGGACGCCAGCACCTTCTGGGCGCAGGACGACTGCGGGACCACCCAGTGCCCGATGCCGGGGACCTGCACGGTGGTCGAATGGGGCAGCGTACGGGCGGTCTTCTGTGCCCAGCTCGCCCCGGTCTTCATGTCGCCCGTGCCGTTGATGAAGAGCGTCGGCACGGAGCTGACGGGCGCCACACGTACCGTGGCGGTGCGGTCCGGGACGTTCCAGACGCGGCACACCTGATCCTGGAAGGCCAGTTGCGGTGCCTGGGCCAGGACCTGGTCCGGCCAGTCGGGGAACGCCCGGCGGCCCGCGTTCAGCACGTCGGACGCCGAGTGGTCCGGCACCCACTCGCTGCACACGACCGAGTTCGTCAGACCGTGGGCGCTCTGGCCGACGACCGGGACCGAGCCGGCGGCGCGGGCGCGGGCGAAGCGCTCCGGACGGCCGTGGGCGAGTTCGTCGATCGCCGCCGGGACCTCGGCGAACGGAATCGCCTTGGCCACCAGCAGGTTCACCAGCGCGCCGCCGTCGAGGACGACCTTCACCGGGTCACCGCCCTGCGGCGGCTCGACGTTCAGCGTCAGGGGATGGGCCTCCAGTTTGCGCACCTGCTCGTTCAAGGTGCGCTCGAGGTCCGGGTAGCGGCTCTTGCAAGCCGGCTCCGCCGCGCATGCCTTGTAGAGGTTTTCGAGGCCCTCCCGGGCGCCGGCCCAGGCGAAGGGCAGGGAGACGTCCCGCGGAGGGGCGATGGAGTCGAACGCCACCGAGCGGATCCCCTGGGGGTGCAGGCGCAAGTAGGTCAGGGCCAGGTTGCTGCCGTAGGAGTGGCCGTAGACGTTCCACTGTTTGATGCCGAGCGCCGTGCGCAGGTCGGCGAAGTCGGCTGCGTTCTCGGTGCTGTTGTAGGCGCTCAGGTCGGTTCCGTCGGCCGTCAGGCGGGCCCGGCACTGCTTCACCGCGTCGAGCATGAGCTTCTCCGTCTGCGGTGCGTAGGAGGGGAGCCCGACGGACTTGGCGTAGAAGCGGTCCAGTTCCGGGCAGGCGAGGTTGGGCTCGTCGTAGAGATTGCCGCGCTGGGCCATGATGATCAGTTCGCGATCCCGGTTCAGGCCGGAGGAGACCAGGAACGGGATGTCGTCGAAGGTCTCGCCCCCGGGGCCGCCCGACATGAACACCACGGGGTCCTGGGCGGGCTTCGCCGAGGTGGCCGGGATGACCGCGACGGCAAGCCGGATGGTCCGCCCGCCGGGGCGGTCACGGTTCTCGGGCACCTCCAGGAATCCGCACCGGGCGGTGGCCAGCGCTCCGATCGGCTCAGGCGTCCTGGGACACGGCCCGGGCACGAAGCGCGCCGCGGCCGCCGTGCCGGGCCCGGTGCCGGCATCGGTACGGGCATCCCATGGGGCGGCGCCCGCCGGCGTCGGGCCGAGTGCTGCCAGGAGGGCCAGACCGGCCCCGGCTGCTGCCGTCCCGTTGCGGTGGCTGTGCTCTGCCATGTGATCCCGTTCCTCTGCCGATCGACGGCTGCCCGCCGGGCGACGCCGTCGCGGTATGGGCGGAACGCACGTAATCCGACGTTACCGGGTGGTCCGAACACGCGCACACGGACGGCCTCCGCCCTCGCACACAGCACCCCTCTCGGAGACCTGGAAATCCTCCGGCACTCACGGGGGGGGTCGCCCCTAACATTGATCGGAAAGTAACACAACCCCATTCATCAGATTGAGTGAGACCATCCTGGCGATGCGTGGGCTACTTTTCCTAACTCCCTTCATTGGTTCACAGGTTCGACAGGCACTTCGTGAGAGTGAACGCTCCAAGCCGAGGCCCCCACGGGCGTTGGAGGGTGCCACGATTCCGCTCACCTGCTTAGCAATATCAGGCGTTGGGGGAGTTGACCGGCCGGTCGATGCTGCCGCGTCTCTCCTGAAGGGCTTCGATCATGGACTCTCCTACGGAACCTACTCGTTCGAGTGAAGATCCGATGAAGTGCCGTCCTCGTTGTCGGATCAGCCTTTGGATCACCGTAGCCAGGTTCGTTCTCGTGGGCCTTGGGCTGTTCACCGACAACCCCGCCGTGCGCGCGGCGCACAGGATCGCCGCCTGGGTCGCCGGTCAGCTCCGGGACTCCGAGTGATGTGAGGATGCACATGCCTGAAGCCGTCATCAAGGGTCCGTTTCCGTTGCCCGCTTCCAAGGAGGCCCAAGAAGACTGGATCGACGCCGTGTTGGCCACCGACGGGGTCAACCTTCCCCGCGGCGCACTGGAGAACATGGCGCCCTTCATCGCCGATCCCGAGGACATGCTCGGAGACCCGGACTCGGACGGTGTCCGCAGGCTCAAAGGTGGCGCGGTGCGCCGTATCCGGACGGATGCCGGTGAGATGCTGGTGGCGGTCGTCCGCATGCACGGTGTCGGCGGGGTGTTGTGGAGTCACAATGAGCGCATCAGTTCGATCTGGCGTTCCGTGGCGGACCCGACGGTGGCGCAGGGAACCGAGAAGGCGCTGGCTTCGGTGCGCCCTTGGAGTCATATCGACGACGAGGGGCGCGAACACTCCCTCGCGGCCCTGCAGAGTTCCGTACCGAACCGGCAGGCATTGATCATGGATGCCGAAGACGCTGCGGATGCGTTGTTGAAGTACGACCGGCTGCGAAAGTACGACCTCGGCGAGGATCTGGTCCTCAATGGGCAGCAGGAGCCCGGAATGTACGTTCCGCAGTACATCCAATTGCAGGACAATCCGGACGTGGACACTGAAGGAAATCCCCTCTATCCGGACGCGTATTGGGGATGGATGGCGGTGCGCGGAAATAATCGAACACAGAAGCGCCAATCGATCTTTCGTTTGAGTTCCGGGGAGGTGCTCGCGGGCGTCCCGGCCGAGAAGCTGGGGCGGGCCGAGGGCGGCATCGTCTGCGACCCGCAGGTGTGGCTCGCCGAATTCTCCACTCTGCTCAACCGGGAATTCTGCGAATCGGAAGAGGACTTGGATCCGAAGACCGGTGCCCGGGCGCACCGCGCCGCGGCCATCGCCGTCGTGGAAGCGCATCTCGTCATCGGCACCCCGACTCCGCAGCGCCTTTACCGCATCGTCCAGATGAGCAACCGCCGCGACCACGTGAACCCTCCGCTGGAGTTCGATGCCGTCGGTCGTTCCCGCGCCCTGGGGCGTGGTGTTCTGGGTATGTACGTCGCGCGGCAGCTCATGGACGAGAAGACCGCAGAGGTGCTGTCCGGGTTGGCGCCCATCCGCGAACTCCCCGACGTCTCACCGGACATGTCGGTCTCGGAGTTGCGCGATCGGCGGTCCATGGCGCTGCTGCAAGCCGTGTTCCCCACCGACCCGCTCAAGCGTCAGCTGCTTCAGCGGGCACTCAGCGAGAATCCGCCGTCCCAGCTGAAGGCGACCGAGATCCACCAGCGTGCCCGGGCCTGGTCGGCCCTCACGTCCGAGAGCTACCCGAAGCCGTGGAATCCGAGGATCGGCGAGATCTTCACCACCAAGATCAGGGACGGTGTGGTCCTCTCCGGACGCCCGCTGCCGGATCTGCTGGCGGCCGCGAACACCGACAACGACGCGTTCGAGGAGTTGGTCTCGTACCGTGCGGTGCACTGGCTCGCCTCCTTCGCCCTGGTGGAACCCGACCGTGGTTCGCTGGACGGCCAGGAGGCGATCGACGACATGGGCGGGCGCGTGGCCAGAGAGCGACGGACGGTGACGAACGTCCTACAGGCCCTGCGCCACGAGAAGAAGCGGATGATGGCGGTCGGCGTCCTCAGGGAGCTGGTTGCGGCGATGGACGACGGGGACCGCAGGCCGTGGCGGGTCAGCAGCAATGGGATGGCGAGGCCGGGCCATGAGATGACGCCCCTGTGGTTCGACATGGAGTTCCCCAAAGAGATGGGCACGCGGCCTCGCAGGGCGCCCGTGCCCCCGCCCGCCGCGCCGCCCACCACCTCCCCCTCTCCACAGGCCGCGACCCCTGCACGGGAGCAGGTCTGGGCCCAGACGGAGACCGAACCCCCGGCACTCGGCGCAGCCGTCGGCCCGGCCGCCGTCCTCCCCTCCCAGGGGGCGCCGGCCCCGCACCCGGCGCAGCTGGCGAGCCCTGCGAGCCCTCCCGCTGGGCCGCCTGCGGCGGACGCCCTGATGGTGAGGATCGAGGAGCTGATCCACGGTGTCAGTGAAGGATCAACCGAGATCCTCCGACTGCTCCGGGAGCTGCAGAACCTGGCGAAGGATTCCCCGGCGTCCCCGCCCATCACCCGTGACCGGGCCGACGCGGCTGTACGCCGCCTTACCCAGACGGTGGCCCGCCTGCGCGAACTGCCCGAACTCGTCGAGACCATGGCGGAATCGGACTGACGGGACGCGACCACGCGCATCCCCTGGCTCTTCGGCTGCGCCTGATCACGTCCCCCGTCCCCGGCGCCGCCCTGTGCGCAACGGGGCGCGCGTCCACCGTTCGGCAGGTCTCCCGGGCCTGCCGAACGGCATCTCCGCCATCGGCCGGCCGAGCGGGACTGGCCGTAGGTGCACCGGACTTGGCATGCTGGCCGCATGGCGGATGCAGAGGCGGTCGACATCGACGGCTTCCGTCACGAAATCCTTTCGACGGAGCTCTCGTGGCGGCCGAGCGTCTACGCGGTACTGCTGCGGCAGGACAGCGTCCTGCTCGTCCCGCAGAAGGAGAGGGGCTTCGATCTGCCCGGCGGGGGCGTCGAGTTGGGGGAATCGCTCGCGGCGGCCGCGGCCCGGGAGGTCGGCGAGGAGACCGGCCTGCGGGTCGCTCCCGGTCCTGTCGTGGCCGTCCGGGAGTCCTTCTTCGTCTGGGCTCCCGACGACCCGGCCGCACGGGCGGCCTACCAGTGTCTGATGTTCTACGTCACCGCCACGGTGATCGGTGGCAGTCTGAGCACCGAAGGATTCGACGAACGGGAGCGCCGGGACGCGGATCTGGCGCGCTGGATCCCGCTGGCCGACCTCGACTCGCTGAAGGTGGCGAGCAGCGCCGACTTCCGCCCGGTCGTCATGGCCGTTGCCGCTGGGCGCCGTTGAGGCTTCCAGCGCGGCTTCCTATGCTGACCCCCTGCAGGTGCCTCCATCGAACGGCTTGACACACGTCCGGACCAGGCTGACGTAAGGATGTATCGCACGTGGAGCCGTTGTCACTGGTAGTTCTCGCGGGAGGGCGGGGAAGCCGCCTGGGCAGCCTCACCGATTCCAGGCCGAAGCCGCTCGTACCGATCGGCGGCCGGCCCGTCCTGTGGCACATTCTCAAGGCCTACGAAGCCGTGGGCGTCTGCCATACCGTGATCGCGGGCGGTTATCGCGTCGAGCAGTTGAGCCAGGCCTTTTCCGGCGACGAGACGGTGGAGGTGGTGGACACCGGGCAGGGCACGAACACCGGCGGGAGGCTTCTGCGGCTCGCCGACCGGCTGCCGGAGACCTTCTGTCTCACCTATGCCGACGGCCTCAGCGACGTTCCCTTGACCGATGTCATCGATCTTCACCTCGGCCGGCGACTGCAGGCGACGGTCACCGCCGTGCATCCGCCCTCGCGCTTCGGCACCCTGGCGCTGTCCGGGAACGCGGTCACCAGCTTCGAGGAGAAGACCACGCTGCAGTCGGTCTGGGTCAACGGCGGATTCATGGTGCTCAACAAGAGCGTCCTCGATCTCGTGGCGGGCGACGGGACCAGCCTGGAACAGGAGGTGCTGCCCAAGCTGGCCGCCAGTGGCCAGCTGGCCGCGTACCGGCACGAGGGTTTCTGGCACCCGATGGACACCACGGCGGACATGGAACTGCTGGATCGGCTCTGGCACGGGCCGGCGCCGTGGCGAACGTGGTAGCCCCGCTCAACTCCGCTTCCGGCAGCCGGTCATCGCTTCCTCCAGAGTCGTGCACACACGGTCGATTTCGGCCGTGGACATGTCGTGGTAGCTCGGCAGGTTGACGGCGCGCTCGGCGAAGGCGCGGGCCGCGGGACAGACGTCCGAGGTCTTTTCGAACATCGGCAGCGTCGAAAGGCTGGGGAAGACGAGCCGGGCGTCGATGCCCGCGTCGAGGAACGCCCCGCGCAGGTCCCTGCCGCGGATTTCGGCCGGCCCGACGCATTCGGCTGTCGGCATCCAGGCTCCGAGTCCGTCCTGTGGCCGGCACGTGTTCAGGCGCAGGGAGGGCAGCCCGCCCAGACGCTCACGGTAGAGCTCGAGGATCCGCTTCTTCCGGCCGATCAGTTCGTCGAGCCGCTCGACCTGCCCGAGTCCGAGCGCCGCCTGCAGATTGGACATCCGGTACTTGTAGCCGATCGTCTCGGGCACGAAGTCCGCGGCCCGCCCCGGCGCACGTCCGTGGTTGTTGAGGACGCGCACCGCATCCGCGAGATCCGTGTCCCGCGTCAGCAGCATGCCGCCTTCTCCGGACGTGATCGTCTTCGTCCCGTGGAACGAGAAGACCGAGAACCGGCCGACACTGCCGGCCCGGCGCCCGTCGATCAGCGTTCCGATGCCCTCCGCCGCGTCCTCGATCAGCGCGACGCCTCGCTCCTCGCACAGCTCCGCCAGCCCCACGACGTCACAGGGGTTGCCGTACAGATGCACGGCGATCACGGCACGGGTCCTGTCCGTGAGCCGGGATTCCACGGTTTCCGGGGTGATGCACCAGGTCACGGGGTCGATGTCGGCGAAGCGGACCGACGCGCCGAGGTGGACGGCAGGGGCGACGGACGCGATCCAGGTGATGTCCGGAGCGATGACCTCGTCCCCCGGACCGATCCCGAGGGTCGCCAGGCCCAGATGGAGAGCGCCGGTCGCGCTGGAGGTGCTCACGGCACACGGAACGCCGACATGGTCGGCGAATGCCCGTTCGAAGCGCCCGATGTAGTCGTAGCAGTGCTCGCCCCACCCGTGCGTCGCGGCGTCCAGCACGTAGCCGATCTCCAGGTCGGTGATCGAGGGGCGGGTGTAGGGGATCCCCTCGTACCGCGTCATGCCGTCTCCCCCTTCTCGTACGCCCTGATCATGTCCCGGCACACGGTCAACGGCTCCCCGCCCTCGTGGACGAGCCGGTACCAGCGCAGCGTCTCCCGAATGGCTTCGTCGACGCCGAATCTGTTGGAGAACCCGAGCTCTCGGTGGGCCTTCGACGCGTCGATCCGCAGCCAGGCCGATTCGCAGGAGGCGTCCTCGCCGCTGCCGAGGATCGCCTCCCCCTGCGGATACAGGGTCCGGGCCGCGGCGACCACGGAGGCCACGTCCACCGTGTCGTCCGCGCACGGGCCGAAGTTGTAGGCCCCTTCCGGAGCCTCTCCCCGGCTCAGTCGCTCGGCGAGCGTGAGATAGCCCGTGAGGACGTCGAGCACGTACTGCCAGGGGCGCACATGGCGGGGATTGCGCACGAGGACCGGCCTTCCCGCCTGCCACGCCCGGACGATGTCGGGAACGAGCCGGGACTCCCCCCAGTCGCCGCCGCCCACGACGTTCCCCGCACGAGCGCTCGCCACCCGGATGCCGGCCGGGCCGAGGTAGGCGTCGCGGTAGCACTCGGTGACGAGCTCGGCGCACGCCTTGCTCACCCCGTACGGCTCGTTCCCACCGAGCAGGTCGGCTTCCCCGTAGCGGTTCCCGGGACCCGGGTTCCGGTAGACCTTGTCGGTGGTCGCCACGACGACGGCGGCCGCGGATCCGCCGCGGCGCACGGCTTCCAGCAGGCTCGCCGTGCCCAGCACGTTGTGGGAGAGGGTGCCGAGCGGATCCGCGAACCCGCGCGCGACGATCGCCTGGCCCGCCAGGTGCACGACGATCTGCGGCTGTGCGGCCTCGACCGCCCGCTGGAGGGCGTCGAGGTCCCGCACGTCCCCGCGGAGGTCCCGGCAGAGCGCCCGCACGCCCGCTGCCGAGAACAGGCTCGGCTCATCGACCGTGGGCAGGCTGTATCCCGTCGTCTCGGCCCCCAGGTGGTCGAGCAGGACGGTCAGCCAGCTCCCCTTGAACCCGGTGTGCCCGGTGACGAAGATCCGCTTCCCGGCCCAGAACTCCTCGCTCAACAGCCCCATGCGCATGCGTGCCCCCAGGCATTCGTCAGTACGTCAGCAGACCGCCGCTCACGTTGAACACCGATCCGGTCATGTACTCGGCCGCGTCCGAGACCACGAATCCCACGACCCCGGCGATCTCCGAGGGCTCGGCCGGGCGCTGCCAGGGAATGGCTGCGGCCTGACGGGCGAGCGCGTCGGGGGTGAGCTGGCCGCGCAGCATCTCGGTGTCGACGAGCCCGGGCACGATCGCGTTGACGGTGATGCGCAGGGGCGCGAGTTCGCGCGCGATCCCGCGCACCAGGGTGACCACCCCGCCCTTGCTCGCGGCGTAGGCGAGGGAACCGTCGTATCCGCCCGTCCACCAGGCGTCCGAGGCCAGGGCGACGATACGGCCACCCGTGCCCTGCTCCCGCATGACCCGGGCGCATTCCTGCGCCAGGAAGAAGGTGCTCCTGAGGTTGGTACGGATGTGCAGCTCCCAGTCCTCTGCGTCCACGTCGAAGAAGGGCGTGCGCTTCAGCACGCCGGCGGCGTGGACCAGGACGTCGACGCCTCCCAGTTCCCGCTCGGCGGCCTCGACCACACGGCGCGCCGATGGGACCGCCGAGAGGTCCTCGGCCACGCGTACGACGGGTGCGTCGCGCCAGGGCTCCAGCTCACGCGTGGTGCGGTCGACGACGCAGACCGCGGCGCCCCTGTCCACGAGCAGACGGGCGACCGCCGCCCCGATGCCCCGTCCGGCTCCCGTCACGATCGCCCGCCTGCCGCCGAGGTCGTGCGCGCCAAAGTCGTGCGCGCCGGAGCCGTCCCCGGCCTCAGTCCGCCACGACGCCATGGGCGTACCGTTCGGTGAGGGTCACGTCGTAGGCCGGCAGGACGGCGGCCCCGGAGCTCTCCAGGAACTCCTGCAGCCGGGAGGACTCGGCCAGGGACCGGGTGAGTCCCAGGGGCAACCGCCTGCTGAAGTTCTCGCGATGGAAGATCCCGTCGGTCCAGACCACCGGTCCGCCCCTCGTGCCGATGGTGACGGCCAGGGATTCGGGGTGATGGACGCCCACGGCCGCCGTCGTGACCCCGGGTGCGATCACGTCCTGGTCGTCGAGGAGGTTGACCCGGTTCCAGGCGTCGAACAACACGTACTCCATGACCCCCCTCGGTACGGACAGCTCACGTGCCTGTGTCTGGTCGAGCACGCGGGAGCGCGACGGCGCGAGGAAATCGGCCCATCCCGATCGCAGCAGGTGCAGCGTGGCACGCGGGAACTCCCGTACGTCCGAGACGGAGTACGCCTGGAACGGGGAAAGGACGACGTCGGTGACGGCCTCGGGAACGATGCCGAGGGCACGGAGCTGATCGCGGACGGACGTGCCGAGCCGCATCCTCGCCCGGGGATGGCCCGAGTACTGCTCCCACAGCCGGTCCAGTTCCGGATCGGGGCGCGACATGCCCGCGTTGACGAGTATGCAGCGGGACGCGTTGCGGATCAGCACGGCCGAGAAGGCGAGGGTGATCCATTCGTCCCAGTGGCTCATCCAGAAGACCTCCGGTCCGCGCACGTCCGCCCGGCCGAACTCCAGCACGCGCACCGCATACCGGTCGTCCGTCATGCGCTGAATCCCCCGTCGACCATGAGGGCCGCCCCGGTGGTGAACGAGGAGGCCGCGGACATCAGGAAGTACGCCGACTCGGCCACCTCACGGGGTGCGGCGTACCTGCCGAGGGGGTGGGCGGCCAACTCGGCCGCGACGGCCTCGGCGTAGGGAACCGGTCTGGCCAGCATGTCGGCGTGCTGCATGGGAGTGTCCACCGCACCGGGTGCGATCACATTGACCCGGATGCCACGGGGGGCCAACTCCCGTGCGAGCGCCTTGGCGAACATCATGATGCCTCCCTTGCTGGCGCAGTAGGCAGCGAAGTTCTCCGCACCGTGCAGGCTGGAGATCGACCCGGTGAACAGGATCGAGGCGCCACGGCCGAGGAACGGAAGCGCCGCGCGCGTGACGAGGAACGCTGCGGTCAGATTGGTGCCGAGGATCGCGTTCCACATCTCCACCGAGGTCTCCGCCAGGCCCCGGTAGTACGCCACACCGGCATTGCTCCAGACACCGGTCAGGCGTGTTCCCGGTGCAACGGCCGCGGCGAAGGCTCCCTCGACGCTCTCGGCGTCGGAGACGTCGCAGGCGACGAAGACGGCGTCCCCTCCGCGGTCCCGTATCTCCGCGGCCACGGCCGCACCGGCCGGATCCCGGTCCAGCAGGACGACGGCGGCCCCCCGTTCGGCGAACAGTAGGGCACCCGCACGCCCGATTCCCGAAGCCGCCCCCGTGATGACCACTCGGTCCTGAGTCTCCACTCGGTCTCCCTCCCCTTGGCCGCGCTTCGTTGATCGGGCCCGCACGCCCGCCCCGCGAGTGCCGCTGCGGCCGTCAGGGCAGGTGGCCGGTGTCGTGCAGCCAGCGCGGTGACTCGATGAGTTCCACCCGTACGCCCTCGGGGCCGAGGACGAGGACGACCTTGCCGCCGCGGACGGGGCCGATGGTCGGCACGACCGGATCGGACAGCGTCCGATACCCGGCGGCTCTGACCCGCCGGCACATGGCGTCGGCGTCGGACACGGCGAGGGCGAGGTGGGCGGTGCCGGGCGCCGCATTGCGGGCGTCCGCGGCCTGGACGGAGACGTGCCCGAAGTGCACGAGCTCCACGGCGAACGTGGAGCCGGCGACCCGCAGGACGACCGCCTCCATCTCGTAACCGGGATCGGCCA
Source organism: Streptomyces sp. NPDC054932 (assembly GCF_053610205.1). NCBI lineage: Bacteria > Bacillati > Actinomycetota > Actinomycetes > Kitasatosporales > Streptomycetaceae > Streptomyces > Streptomyces sp. NPDC054932. The sequence goes on from NZ_JBSGXU010000014.1 coordinate 44,949, forward strand.
GCAGCGTGCCGAGGTAGGGCGCACGGGGCGACCAGCGGAAGGCCACTTCCAGTCCGAGGACGTCCACGAAGAACGGGAGGGCCGCATCGATGGAGGTGACGTGGATGCCGATGTGGTGCGGTGCCAGCACCCTCGGGATCGACTGCTCGCTCGGTCGCCGTTCCACCACTCTCCTCATGAGCATGACAGCCACTCGCCCGGTCTTCGTCAGGCTAGTGGAGGCCCCCGGCCCTGTCGATGGCACGGGATGCGGCACCCGCCGGGGGCCGGCCGCGGCCGCACGTCCGTCGACTGGCGTGTCTCATCTACGACTGTCGCGGCATCGCCGTGCCCGGTTCGCCGACGCTAGACTGCGACCTTTATCCGGAAATCTGCGGAGGGAACCACCGTGGCCTCGGACGATCGGCAGCAGCCCCAGCAGTTGAACACCGGTGGCGGAGCCTTTGTGGGCGGCAACGTCGACACCGGCGGCGGTGACTTCGTCGGCAAGGACAGCGTCAAGTCCGTCGTCCACGGATCGGTGGGCCGACTGTCCGTCGGCACGACCGGCGCGGGAGCGGACGGAAGCACGGCGGACGTCTCGATCGCCGGGTTCCGGAAGGCGCTGGCGGAGTTCGCCGAACAGCTGGAGCGCGCGGAGTTGAGCCCGGCCCTCAAGCGGTCCGTCGCCGAGGACGTCGAGACCGTCGCCTCGCAGGCCCAGGAGGACGAACCGGACCCGGACCTGATCATTCACAAGGTCGACTCCATCCGTCAGCTGCTCGGACGCATGGCGGATTCGGTCACCTCGCTGGCCGGTCTGGCCGCGGTCGCACAGCAGCTCGTCGGATGGGCCACTCAGCTGTTCCGGTGATCGCCGCACCCGGCTCCGGGGAGCCGGGTGCCGTCAGCACCGTGAGTTCGGGCACCGCCACGAGGAACTCCGTCCCGGCCAGCGATGCCTCCAGCTGGGCGACCACCTCGTCGGCCAGGTTCCAGGGCAGGATGAGGATGCAGTCCCAGTCGCCGGCCCGGAGGGACGAGGGCGGCTCGATCGGGATGTGGCTCCCCGGCAGGTACTTGCCCTGCTTCGAGGGCGCCGCATCGAAGACGACGGGCAGGAGGTCGGGGCGCACACCGGCGAAGTTCAGCAGGGTGGTGCCCTTGGCGGCGGCACCGTACGCCGCGACCCGCACGCCGCGGCGGCTCGCGTCGAGCAGGAAGTGCAGCAGGTCGTCCTTGATCCTCTCGGCCCTGCCCTGGAGCCGTGTGTAGGTCTCGCGCTCCGCCAGACCTTCCGCCGCCTCCACCCGCAGGAGACGGTGCACGCGGGGGGAGACGGGGCGTCCCGCCCCGCGGTGCTGCGCATGGATCCGCAGGCTCCCGCCGTGTGTGCGCAGCCGTTCCACGTCGAAGACCTCGAGCCCGGCCCGTTCCAGCACCTGGCCGGCGGACCTCAGCGACAGGTACGAGAAGTGCTCGTGGTAGATCGTGTCGAACTGGGCATGCCGCAGCAGGCTGAGCACGTGCGGGAATTCGAGGGTCACCACACCGTGCGGCTTCATGATGGCGCCGAGCCCCTCGGCGAAGCCGTTGATGTCCGGCACGTGCGCGAAGACGTTGTTCGCGACGACGAGGTCGGCCCGGCCTCGCCGTTTCGCGAGGTCGGCCGCCAGAGGCGCCGAGAAGAACTCTTCGACGATCTCCAAGCCGGCCGCGCGTGCGCTCCGGGCGGCCTCGGCGGCCGGTTCGATCCCGAGACCGGGGATCCCGTCCGCGGCGAAGATCCCGAGCAGGTGCCCGTCGTTGCATCCGATCTCCACGACCCGGGACCGCTCGTCCAGGCTCAGCCGCGCGATGGCCTCATGGGCGAACGCCGCCACGTGTGCGCGCCACGACCGCGACGTTCCGGACCGGTAGGCGTAGTCGGGGGCGAAGAGCAGCTCCGGAGCGGAGTGGTCCTCCAGCTGGAGCAGCGTGCATTGCGTGCAGAACCGTGCGCGCAGCGGCAGATGGACCTCCGGCTCGCCGAGCCGAGCGGCCGGCAGGTACGCATTGGAGGGTGGCGCGAAACCCAGGTCGAGCACCGGGTCTCCCAGCTCGGACGAACAGGACCTGCACCTCATGGCCTCACCCCCGTGAACCGCGGATCGAGGGGAGGGAACGAGCTGTCCCGCTCCGACAGCCGGCGGACCGGCAACGGCCATGTCACGCCGATCCGTTCGTCCTGCGGGTGCAGTCCGGCCTCGTCCTGCGGCGCGTGCGCTGCGCTGTGGAGGTACACCACGGACACGGCTTCGGACATCGCCTGGAACCCGTGGGCGAAGCCCGGTGGCACGAGCATGCTGTTCAGTCCGTCCCCGCTGAGGGTTCGCGCGCACCATCCGAGGAACGTCGGGGATCCGGTGCGGACGTCCACGGCGACGTCCCAGATCTCGCCCCGGACGCAGGTGACGAGCTTGGCCTCCGCGCTGGGGGGCACCTGATAGTGAAGCCCACGGACGGTCCCCGCCCCGACGGTCTCCGAGAGGTTCACCTGGGCGACCGGCCACTGCCAGCCAACGGTGAGCAGGTCCTGACTGTCGAAGATCCGCGCGAATCTGCCCCGCGCGTCCTCCCGTGGAGTCCGGATGATTTCCACGAGGCCGTCCAGCTCCGTGCGACGGAAGACCATCACAACCCCGATGAAAGCATCGTCCGACGTCACTGACAAGCAGTGTGCTGACAATCAGTCATATCACTGCCGCGCATGGCTGGTTGACCTCATTGTGGCGACTGGTCCCCACGCGTACACCAAAGAGCTGACCCGGAGCGGACAGTCGCGGTCGCAGCCACCCGCACGGGCGACAATGCCTCTCGGGCCGAAACTCGTGGCCGTAGTATCCATGTCCGACGGAGCGTCAGCTCGCTTCCTGTCAAAGAGAGAGGGAAAACCACGTAATGCCCTTGTTCCTCACTTCGATTGCCTGCGAGGTAATGGACCGGATCGTGGTCGAAATGGACCGCGACCCGCATGAGCTGAAGGTGGCTTTCATCCCCACGGCCTCCAACCCCTCCAGGAACAAGGAGGGCACCGAGAACGACCGTGAAAAGCTCAGGAGTCTGGGCTTCCGCATCACTGACGTGGACATCGCAGCCACTCCCCGGGAGGATCTCCGGCGGACCCTCAAGCAGGCCGATGTCATCTTCGTCGGTGGCGGCAACACCTTCTACCTGCTGCAGGAGGCCCGCCGGAGCGGATTCGACACGATGCTCCGCGAGTTCATCGAGGACGGCACGCCGTATATCGGTTCCAGCGCGGGCTCGGTGCTGCTGGGCCCCACCATCGAGCCCATCAAGATGATGGACGACCCGAAGGAGGCTCCGGAACTCGACTCGTACGAGGGGCTCGGGCTCGTCGACTTCGTGCCGCTCGTCCACTACGGCAACGAGGAATTCGCCGAGGAGTACAAAACTGCCCTGACCGATCTGTACGCGGCGGGTCCGAGGTTCGTTCTCGTCCGTGACCACGAATTCCTGACCGTCCGCGGCGATCAGTGGCGGATCGACGGATGAAGCCCGAGCACCCCGAGAGCTAGGAGCAGCCGTGGTGCACCGACTGGCTGGAAAGGTCGCTCTGGTCACCGGAGGCTCCCGGGGGATCGGCCGGGCAACAGCGCTGGCGTTCGCCCGTGAGGGCGCCGAGGTGGTGGTCAACTACGTCCAGGACGAGGCTGCCGCGCGTCGAGTCGCCGAGGAGGTGGCGCGGTCCGGGGGCAGTGCGACGGTCGTGGCGGCCGATGTCGCGCGCCCGGCCGATGTGTCGGTGATGTTCGGCGCCGTCGAGGAACGGTTCGGCAGGCTCGACATCCTCGTCAACAATGCCGGCCTCTGGGAGCCCGGAGCGGGCCTGACCATGGACGGATCCGTCCTGGACGGCCTCTGGTCGGTGAACCTCAAGGGCCCCCTCCATTGCGCACAGGCTGCGGCCCGGCTGATGCGTCGTCACGGCTACGGCCGCATCGTGAACGTCGCCTCTGTGGCCGGACTCGGGATGGCAACGGCGGACAACACGCCGTACTCCCTGACCAAAGCGGCGCTCATCGCACTGACCAAGCGGCTGGCCCTCGAACTCGGTCCCACGGTCACCGTCAACGCCGTGTGCCCCGGCCTGATCGCCACCGACATGATGAGCGGGGACCGCACGCGCACGACCACGTCCGGGATCGTCGGCCGGACGATCCTCGAACGGGCCGGCACACCGGACGAGGTGGCCGGCGCCATCCTGTTCCTCGCCAGCGACGAGGCGAGCTTCGTGACCGCCCAGGCCCTGACCGTGGACGGCGGACGCACCGACTTCGTATCGCGCTCGGGCTGAGCACAGCCCTTTACAGGGGCACCGAACGGTGGCACACCTACAGGAACGAGTCCCCGCCCCGGCGGCCTGACGGAACGAGCGATATGTCTCCGCACAGAGGATTGCGCGACCATGTCCGAGCCTGAGTCCGTCTCGACCGAGGGCGGCGCCGTGGTCCATGGCGACGTGGGCTCCGGCACCTTCATCGGGCGCGACCAGATCGTCGTGCTGTCGGGCTACTCCCAGGCCCAGCTGGAGCAGGCCCTCGAGGGCATGGTCCGTATGCTCCAGCAGCCCGGAACCTCGATCCGTTTCGCGGACGGCGAGGGCCGGCGCACGATGTCGCTCTCGGGCGAGGACGCACGGGCGACGGTGTCGCTCGAAGCCGCCATGGCGCTCTCGTCCATGGTCGCCCGCGACCAGTCGTCCTACCTGGCGTCCCTGATCGTCAGTCCGGTGCTGCGTCGCTGGGTCACCCAGTTCGTCCCGCTCTCCGGAACCCTGACGGTCGTACAGGACCCGTCCGGAATTCTCGAGGTGCACCCGGAGTTCAGCATCCTGCACGCCCGCGGCGAGGGGGCGGAGCGGCGGGTCTTCCGCGAGCGGGTGCCCGACATCTCCACCGTGGCCCGCCGCTACCACACCTTCGTCGTCCTCGGGGACCCGGGCGCGGGCAAGACCACCGTGCTGTGCAAGCTGGCCCTGGAGGCGGCCGAGACACGTCTGCGCACGGGGGCCGGCCGGCTGCCGCTGCTGGTCAGCATGGCCGACTACCGCGACTGCACGGACCCCTTCGTCTTCGTGGCCGAGCAGGCGCGGCAGCGGCTCGGCGACTCCGTGTCCGTGCGGGACCTGCTGGCACGCGGAGAACTGCTCCTCCTGGTCGACTCCCTCAACGAGATGCCGCGGACCGGCGATCAGGAATTCCGGAGCAAGATCCGGTCATGGCGGGACTTCGTCAACCGGTGGCCCGAGAACCAGTTCATCTTCTCCTGCCGCGGGCGCGACTACTCCGAACCGCTGGGCGTGCAGCAGGTGGAGATCGACCCCCTGGACGACGCCCGGATCCGGCTGTTCCTGGAGCAGTACCTGGGCGACGAGTCCGCCGAGTCCTTCTGGATGCGGATCGCGGCGGGGCGCGACAACCTGGTCAGCCTGGCGCGGAACCCGTACCTCCTCACCATGCTCACCGCGATCTACCTGTTCGAGGGAGACCTGCCCACCAATCGGGCCCTGCTCTTCACCAACTTCATCGAGGTGCTGTTCCGGCGGGAGTCCAGCAAGGGCCACACCGACTGGCCGCCCCAGACGGTGCTGTTCACGGCACTGGCGCAGCTCGCCTGGTCCATGCTGGCCAGCGGTGAGGGGACGAAGCTCTCCTACTCGGCCATGACACGGATGCTCAGGCACCAGGTGGACGCGCCCGTGGACAGTGGCTACACGCCGACCGACGTGATAATCCAACTCGGTCTGGCGACGAGTCTCCTCGAATCCCATGCCGGAGCCGAGGGCGAGGAGGAGATCTTCTTCTACCATCACCTGCTCCAGGAGGCGATGGCCGCGCGGGAGATGCTGCGCCGTTGGCGGTCGGGCCAGGACTTGCGGCCACAGGTGGCCGCCCCCCGCCTGGCCGTGGACATGCCGGACGCCGGGACACTCGGACCGAGTGAGCCCCTGCCTCCCCCACCGTCGAGCGGGTGGGAGGAGACGACCGTCCTCGCGGCCGGTCTGGCGGAGGACCACGCCGCGTTCATCGAGTCGGTCCGCCGGGTCAATCCGGTCCTGGCCGCCCGGTGCGTACTGGAGGCGGGCATCACGACCACGGAGTCATTGCGCTCGCTGCTGGCGGCGGACCTGCAGCGGGAGATGACCGATCCCGCCGTGCACCTCAGAGCCAGGATCGCGGCAGGGAACGCACTCGGAGACCTGGGCGACGGGCGGTTCGAACAACTGGCGGTCGACGACCGCCCCGTGTGTCTCGGCCCCCTCACCGAAGTCCCCGGCGCCAAGACCCGGATCGGCAGCACCGCGCGGGTGTCCCGGCAGCTCTCGCGCGAGGGGCACGGTTTCGGAAAGGAGGAGGAGCCTCGGCACCCCGTCCGCCTGGTGGCCTACCGCATCGGCGTCCACCCGGTGACGAACGGCGAGTACCGCCTCTTCGTGGAGGACGACGGCTACCGGAAGGCCGGCTGCTGGACGGAGGCGGGCCGCGCCTGGCTGCGGGGCGAGAACCCCGGAGGCGGCCCAGAAGCGGAGTTCCTCAATCTGCGCCGCCACCTCAAAGCCGATCCCAGCACCATGGCGCGCTGGCAGCAGACACCGGGTGCGTCCAAGGAGATCTCGGGCTGGCGCGCCCTGGTCTCCGAGTCGGACGAGCGGGCGATCGTGGAACTGGAGGAGTACTACGCGAGGAGGTCGAGAAGCCGACCGGCCTTCTGGGAGGACGAGCGGTACGGCCGGCCCAACCACCCGGTGGTGGGCGTGACATGGTACGAGGCGATGGCCTACTGCGCCTGGCTCACCGTGCAGCTGAAGCTGGCGGGCCGACTGGCCCGGAACCACGCCGTCCGGCTCGCGACCGAGGCCGAATGGGAGCACGCGGCGAAGGGACTCGGTTCGCCTGCCTACCCCTGGGGCCGCAAGGGCGGCTCCCCGTTCGCCAACACGCGGGAAGGACAGGTCCTCGGCCCGACACCGGTCGGGACCTACGCGGTGACGCGATCGCCGTTCGGCTGCGCGGACATGGCCGGGAACGTGTGGGAATGGACGCACACGCTGCACCGCCCCTACCCGTACGATCCGGCCGACGGGCGGGAGAACGAGAACGACCACGGCTGTCGCGTCGTCCGGGGCAGCTCCTGGATCGACCCGCAGCTCTACGGGCGCTGCGCCTACCGAGGGCGTCACCCACCCGACTTCTTCGACTACGACCAGGGGTTCCGGGTGGTCGTCGCCGAACGCGCGGAGTGAGGGCGACGGAGCGAAGTCACTCCAGGGGCCGGGAGCAGGACGAGGTGGCCACGAACGCGATCCCGTCGTACTCCTCGGCGGGGACGAGCGGTGCGAGGTGGAAGCGGTAGGTGAAGCGGGGAACGGCGGCGCCGAAGCTGCGCTGGAGGCCGGGGCCGCGCAGCCATTCCTGCACGGCGGGTGCTGCCTTCGCGGCCCCGGCCCGCAGGTCGATCAGGTAGTCGCCCCGTACGGCCGCCGCGAGCCGGGACTCGACCGACCGGCCCCCGCCACCGATCCGGTGCCCGACCGCCGGTCCGGTGGTGGGGTTCCCCCGGCGGGCCCGGAACCGGCCCTTGCCGAAGAGCAGACCCAGCGCGTAGTAGGCCTCCCCGTGGCGGCGGCGGAGGTGGCTGCCGAGTGCCGGCACCCCGGCGGCGTACGTGCCCTTGGCGATGTGGCCGTTGTGCGCCCACACGGCGACCGGGCCGACCGTGTCGTCCACCAGCGCGGTGACGGCGTCGGCCATGTAGCGGTCCCGGACGGCGTACAGGCTCTCCTCGCCGGGTTCCATCCGCAGCGGCCGGGTGATCAGGTCGGCGCAGCGGACCAGGATGCGGGCGTGCCCGATCGCGCCCGCCACCGCCGCGGGACTCGTACGGGCGGCGAGGTCCGCGCGCTGCTCCTCGAGGAGCGCGGCCAGCTCGGCGGTCTCCTCGTACAGGCCACGTCCGGAGTCCGCCCGCGAGCCGGGCCGGGAGGTGGCGAGGAGGGCGAGGCCGTCCCGTGAGGAGTCGGCGAGGTCCGGTGCGGCCTCGTCCAGGAACGCGCCTACGGCGGCGGCCGAGTCCGCGCAGCGCTGCGGGTCGATACCGACGAACCGCACCCGTTCGGCCGCCGGGACGCTCCGGTTGTAGGTCCGCATCCACTCGACCATGGCGCGGATCTCCTGGGTCCGCCAGGTCCAGAAGTCCAGCCGTGAGACGAGTTGCGCGGCATCTCCCGGGGCGCCGCCGACGTAGGCGTCCACGGCGAGCGCCGCCGATTGACTGGCCTCCATCGCCAGCGCCCTGCATCCCATCTCGCGGACGAGGAACTCCAGCAGCCGGTGCTTGAGCAGAAAGAACTCCCGCGTACCGTGCGTGGATTCGCCCAGGCCCACGATCCGTACGTCCCTCAGCGTCTCGCGCAGCGGCTGGAGGTCGCCGTATGTTCCACCTGGGGAGAGGTCGCTGAGGGGCAGCGCGTTCGCGGATATCCAGCGCGTGATGTCGTCGGGCACGGCAGCCTCCCCGGCTCGGTTGTCTGTCCCGTCGTCACATGACCGTAGTCGACTGCCGCCCTCCGGGCAGGGGCGCCCATCGTCTGCAGGCGTTGATCTCGTACTGCCATGAGGGGGAGGTGAAAGCCTGCGGATAGAGCTGGGCACAGGTGGCGAGGTGGGCGTGGAAGGCCCTGCGCAGACGGGTCGTGTAGTGGGTGCGGAGGGGTTCCTGCGGTGCTCCGGTGAGCAGGGCGTGGAGGGTTGCGGCGGCGAGGATGGCGGTGCGCAGGGCCTGGGCCGTGCCGGTGCCGCTGAGCGGGTCGTAGCGGATGGCGCCGGCGCCCACCAGGATCCGGCCGGGCACCACCGGGGTGGGGTGCAGGCGCGGACCGGCGGGCAGGGCGACGGCGGTCCGGGGGGCGTGCCGCAGGGTGGGGGCCAGGGCCGAGTCCGCGAGCAGCCTCTCCAGCAGTTCCGTCGGCCGGGCGGCCGGGCCGGGGATCATGGCCTGGAGCAGGGCGCGCCCGCCGCCCAGCGGGGTGAGGTGCAACCATGCACGTTCGGTGCAGACGAGCCGGGCGGTGGTCTCGTCCGTGCCCGCAGCCAGCGGGGCCTCTCCGGCCAGGAGGTGGCGCCGCCCGGCCGTCCGGTGACCGGAGGATCCGGCGGCCGTGACGGTCCACTGCGGTGGGCCGGGTGTCCCGGCCCCGGTGAGGACGTCGGGGTGCCGGGCGACGAGGCGGGTCAGCAGGCATTCGGCGAGGCGGGCGCCGTCGACGACGGTGGCGGCCTGGGGCAGGCGTTGTCCGGACGCGCCGGGCCCCCAGCACACCTGGCGGTGTGTCAGGCGATGGCAGTCCGCCAGCGGCTCGCGACCCCACAGGGAGTGCAGCAGGTCGAGCGTGGGTTCGTTGAGCAGCAGGGGGCGGGGGCCCGCCGCCGGCCCGGGCGACCGGAGACGAACCCGGTGGCCACGGGCGAGCAGCAACCGGGCGCAGGTCAGTTCGGCGAGCCCCGAGCCGTCGATCTCGACGGCCCGGGAGGCGTCGGGCCCGGCGATCGCCGCCCGGGACACCGGGGATGGCGGGAATACCGGGGATGCCGGGGGCGTCACTGCAGACTGCACGCCGCGACCAGGGCGCGCGCCCCCTCCTCTTGACGGTCCAGCAGGTCTCGGAGATCGCCGTCCGACAGTGCGCGGATCGACCGCACCACCTCGTTGACGGCCCGCGCCGCGGCCCGGGGCGCCTGCCCGTTCGAGAGCGCCGGGGAAGGCGCGCCGAACCGGGGTGCCACTCCGCGCGCGGCGAGCCGGTGGTTGAGTTCGTGCAGGTTCTGCATGGACCGCACCGCTTGCGCCCTCAGCAGTCCGCCCGCACTGTCGCCCGCCTGCAGTGTGGTGCGCAGCGCCCCCAGCACCATGGCGTAGTTGAGGTCCGCGAGGCGGAGCAGCTCCAGGTCCAGCGGGTCGTTCGGGGGATCCAGGCGGCGCAGGTAGCTGTCCGGGGCGAGGCCGGCCAGGTGGCCCTGGATCGCCGTGAACCGGTGGTAGTGGTCGTCGCCCTCGTCGATGATGAGCTTGATCAGGTGGGCCAGCCGTTCGGCCTGGGGGAATTCGTCCGGATGGTTCACGATGGTGTGGTGCAGCCGTACGTACATCCCGTCGATGCCGTCCGGGTCGATCTGGGCGCTCGGCTTCTCGACGGCGATGAACCACTTCAGCTGCCGGGGCGTGAGGCGCTCCAGCTTGAATCGGGTGCCCGTCTGGCGCTGGATGATGAAGTCGTCTGCGGGCCGGTCCAGTTGGAGCGGGAGGCCGAGTACACCGAGGATCTCGTTGACCCACCGCAGGTGGCGCATCTCGTCCTCGGCCACCGCGAAGATCTCCTGCGCGGCCGCGAAGACGCGCCGGGCCGGAACGTCCTCGGGCGTGCCCTCGGGCAGGGTCATCGGGGCGTTCAGCGAGTAGTGGGCGTAGAGGTACTCCAGGCAGAGGGCGTGCTCGACGGTGGCGAGACGGGTGATCTCGTCGAGAACGTCCTGCCGGCACATCTTGTCGAGGTGCAGCGGGGCCGGCACCCCCAGGGCGTCGTCCTCCCGTCCGTTGAGGACGACGGGCAGCACGTTCCAGTTCATGATCAGTTCGGGGTGGTCGAGTTCGAGGGGACCACGATCGACGATGGTGGTCAGGTCCGGGGCGGGCGGCACGGTGGTGCGGTCGCGGCGCTGGAAGTTGAGGTTGCGGTATTCGCCGCCGGAGGTGGCGGAGATGTCGGGTTTGGAGGCGGCCCAGTAGTAGCAGCCGCACTCGCGGAAGTCGTACTGCCAGGGGGCGCACAGGCTGCGGGTCAGTTCGCCGGGCTGGTACACCTCCGGTTCGATGACGCCGTCCTCGTCCAGGTAGTCGGCCCGCTCGGCGGTCAGGATGGCCACCTCCAGCACCCCGGCGTCGTCGCGCTCCACGGCGCTCCGGCCCTGCGTCCGCCATTTGTTGAGGCCTCCGGGCACCCAGAAGGCGCCGGGCGAGCGGATGCCGGAGCCCCGGCCGATGACGATCGAGATCGGCCCGGGCAGCAGGTCGTGCACGTGGCGCCACATCTCCGGGCCGTCCCGGTCGGACGCGTGGAAGACGGGCGCCTCGTTCTCCTCCTGGTCCACGGTGGTGCGCCCGCACACGGCCCACAGGTGCACCCGCTGTTCGTCGTCCCCCGTGCTGTCCCCCAGGTCGGCGTCGGAGATGCCGTGCTCCTCGGCGATTCCGCCCTTGACGGCGAGCAGCCGGGATCCGGTGTCGTGGTGGAAGTCGAAGACGAGCCCGCGGAAGAACGCCTTGTCGAGGTTGCGCTGGTCGAACTCCAGCCCGGGGAAGCAGTTGTCGACACCGCTCTCGGGGCGGGAGCCGGACGGGTTGCCGGCCACGGCGTGCGCCGCGCGGGCGGTGAGGTTGCGGGGGAAGATCTTGCCCGCGGGCGTGGTGAGGCCGGCTTTCCCGGGGGTCGGTCGGTTCATGGTCGGCTCCTTCAGGTCAGCGGGCGAGGGCGGCCGGGTCGCTCGGCAGGTCGGACGCGGGCGGTAGCGTGAAGAACTCCGGTGCCGCCTGCGCGAGTTCGACGTAGGCGCGCAGGCAGAAGGCGAGCCAGCCGCGGATGTAGTCGCAGCCGGGCCGGCCGCGCCGGCTGACCTCGTGGTAGCAGCCGCCGCCGCAGAGGTAGCGCGCCCAGCAGGACCGGCACGGCTCGGCCCGGTCCACGTGCCGGGCGGCCAGGTGGCTCTCCCGGGCGGCCCGGTCGGGTCCGTCGGCCAGCGAGCCCATGGCGAAGGCCGGGTCGTCGACCAGGCGGTGGCAGGCGTAGAGGCCGCCTTCGGCGGAGGCGCTGAGGTAGCCGGCGCCGGCGCCGCACGGGTAGGGGCGGTGCCCGCCCGTGTGGAGTTCGTACATCGCGGTCTGGAAGTTCCCGAACGGGTAGGGGCGGCCGGCCGACAGCTCGCGCAGGGCCTTCTCCCCGCACTCGACCATCCCGTCGAGGAAGCCGGCGAAGGCCGCGGTGCCGATCTCGTACGCCGGGTCCGGCGCGCTCACCACCGCCGCGAAGCCCACTTCGTCGAAGCCCAGGCCGATCCCGTGCTCCAGGATGTCCAGCAGCCGCCCGGTGTACGGCGTCACGCTGACCCGGGCCGACAGGTGCCGGGGCCGTCCGTGCCGGGCCAGCACGGCCAGTCCGGCCCGGAGCCGGTCGTAGGCGCTGGTGCCGCCCGGTGCGCGGCGCAGTGCATCGTGCCCGGCGCGGTCGCCGTCCAGGCTGACGGCCACGGTGAAGGGGTGGGCGGCGAAGAGTTCGGCGTCCTCGGGCCGGACGGTGGTCAGGTTGGTGGTGAGGGCGAAGCGGACCGCGTGTCCGCTGTCCTCGCCGGCCCGGACGGCGTACCGGACCACCTCGTGGATCAGGTCCCGGGCGAGCAGGGGTTCGCCGCCCATGAAGCCGACCACGACCCCGGCTCCGGGTGCGGCCTCCGCGAGCAGGCGGTCCACGGCGGCGAAGGCCGTCTCGCGGGGCATGGCCCGGGCGGAGCCGCCGAATCGGCCCTCGTCGGCGTAGCAGTGACCGCAGCTGAGGTTGCATGCCTGCATCACGTTGAGCGACAGCGAGGACAGGGGCGGTACGTCGGCCGGGGTGCCGTCGATGCGCGGGGCGGGCAGTCCGGGGGCGGCGCCCCACAGGGGAAGACCCAGGTCGGCGGCGAGGGCGGTGTCCTCCGCGGCGGTGTGTTCCGTGGCCGTCCAGCGCTCCAGGCGGGCGGCGGTGGCCTCGGGCAGGTCGTAGACGCGGCTGCCGTCGGCGAGGAACAGGTGGGTGCCGTGGGCGCTGCGGAAGACCCGGGTCTCGGCGCCCAGGCCGCGCGGCCCTGACGGCGGCTGCGCATCACGTCCCGGTCCCGGGCCGGGCTCCGGATCCGGCGGGCGGCGCCCGATCTGCAACAGCACGCTCATGTGCCCTCCTCCACGTTCTCCCGCAGCGAACCGACCCAGCCCGCCAGCAGGTCGTACTGACGGCGTGTGAGGTGCATGGGGTAGGCGTCGGAGCCGCGCACCGCGACGGGCATGCGACGGTCGTGCCACCGCTGTTCCTCCACGGGGGTCCTGATGATCTGCCGGAAGAGATCGGGCCGTTCCCGGAACAGGTCCTCCAGGTACTCCAGCGCCACGAAGCGGCGGTGCCGCCGGCGGCCGCGCTCGGTGAGGGGGAGCGTCACGCCCGGCAGGGGGTCCGGCTGGCCGAAGGTCCGGGCCCGTGCCTCGTCCTCGGGCAGGCCCTGTGCCTGGGCGTTGCGCACGTTCTCCCGGGTCGCGCGGTTGTTCTGGGCGTCCACGTTGACCGCGTCCATGGCCTCCAGAACCCTTTCGAACAGGTCGCGCACTTCCAGCGCCGTCAGGTCGCGGTGTTCGGCGATGTACGCGGGGTCGCTCACCTCCTCCCGCTGGACCCGGTCGGCCAGCCCGTCGGCCAGGGAGGTGAAGGGCCGGCGGTCGGGTGCGAAGTCCGGTGGGGTGACGACGATCCGCGCGCGGGCGGTCAGGCCGGCGAGGGTGACCGAGACGAGGCCGTCGCACACGTCGTCGACCAGACCGAGACTGACTCCGCCGTCCTGGGCCGTCGATCCGGCGAAGAGCCCCCCGGGGAACGTCCGTGCGTCGGTGGCTCCGGAGAGGGTGAACTCGCACCAGGCCGCGTCCGGCGCCAGGAACAGCCGCTCTTCGGGCAGGAGGTACCGGCTGGTGCGGTCGAGGAGGTTCGTCGGGCCGTACACCACCCCCGTGCCGGGAGTGAAGCGCAGCCGCAGTTCGGGAAACCCGCCCGCCGGGCGGGGCAGTTGGACGGATCCGAGCGGCAGGCTCTCCCCCGGGGGCACGAGGGGCCGGTCGGCTCCCGCGGGCGACCGCCCCTCCAGCGGCTGCCGCAGATGGTCGTCGCCCCGCAGCTCGACGGACGCCTCGATCCGGTCGCCGGTCGAGCCGGTGCACTGGTGCGCCTTGAGGTTGGCGACGTTCACGGTCCACTTCACGTCGGCCAGTGCGATGCCGCATTCGGCGAGGACGGCGAGGGTGATCGGCTCGTCGGTGTGGCGCCGTCCGTCGGCCGCGGTCCAGGTGCCGTGCAGCTCGAAGAAGGGACAGATGGGCCGGAAGCCGTTGACGTCCTTGAACCGGACCCGTTCTCCGGCTTCGGGCTGCCGCTCGGTCAGGGTGCCGTCGTCGGCGACTTCGAAGGTGGGCGCGGGCACCACGGTGGTCTTGCCCGTGCCCCGGGGCGACAGGTCGCTCCGGCCGTAGTGGTAGTTGTCGCACGGGGTGGGGGACGGGCCCAGCCGGGCGAAGGCGAGAGGTGGGTGGAGCCAGATCCGTTCGATCACCGTGAGTCTCCGTTGTTCAGTGGGGAGAGGGGCTCGTTCGGCCGAAACCCCGGCCTTCGGGTCGGGCCGGGTCCTGCGGTACCTCCGCCGCGACGGGGTCCTCATGGACGGCGCGGGCGGCGGGCCGGCGGGCGCAGGCCGTCCTTCGCCCACCGAGGCCGGGCTGCCGGGAGGCGGCGATTCGTTCACCTGGTGACGCAGCGTACTCAGATTCGTCACTCAGAGTACAGAACGATCACGCTGTGCGCTCGGAACCACGCACGCACAGCTCCGAACAGCGGCCGGCCGCCGGCATGTGATCACGGCGGCGGGCCACGGACCCTACGCCGGGCCTCCGGCCGGCGCGTCCCCCGCGTCGTCGTGCCGGTCCACGAGCACGACCGCCACGTCGTCCGCGAGACGGTGCTGCGTGTGGTGGAGCAACTCCTGGCGCAGCCCCTCCAGGAAGGCCTGCCGGGTGCGGTCGCCCAGGCCCGCCACGGCCGCGGCCAGGTCGAAGAAGGTGCCGTCCTGATCGCGCGCCTCGATGACCCCGTCGGTGTACAGCAGCAGCCGGTCCCCCGGCGCGAACGGATAGCGGTCCGTCAGCCCGGGCGGGCCGCCGATGAATTCCTCGAGCCCGAGCGGCGGCAGGGAGGCGGTGGGCATCAGGGGCCGGACCGCGCCGTGACTCAGCAGCAGCGGCGGCGGATGGCCCCGGCTGATCACCTCGACGTGCGGGCCGTCGGGGATCTGGGCCACGAGCGCGGTGACGAACCCCTCCAGGAGGGCGTCCTCGCCCTCGGCCGCGCCCGCGACGACGGCGTCCCGGTGCAGGGCCGCTCCGCAGTGGTTGACGACCTCCACCAGGTCGTCCTCGTAGTGCACGGCCTCCCGGAACGCGCCCAGCACGACCGCGGCGGCCCGTACCGCCGGCAGGCCCTTGCCCCGGACGTCGCCGACGATCATCCGGACCCCGTAGCGGGTCTGCACCACGTCGTACAGATCGCCGCCGATCTGCGCGCCCGTCTCGGCCGCGAGGTACATGCTGGCCGCCCGTACGGAACCCAGCCGGGCCGGCACCGGCCGCAGCAGGACGTCCTGGGCGGCGGTGGCGATCCGCTGGACCTGGTTGAGCTCGCCCTCCTGGCGCGTGCGCGCGGCGCTGCTCGTCATGAAGCTCGCCACCGTGACCAGGAACAGGGCGAGGAAGTTCGTGTAGACCTGCTGGCCGCCCCAGGCGTGGTTGTGGGTGGCGGTGATCACGCTGACGCCGACGGCCACCCCCGCCGCCGCGAGCGTGCCCCTGGGACCCATCGTCACCGCCGCCAGTGCGGGTGTCGCCACCAGCATCGGGCCGGTGTAGACGACGTGCAGGGGCGTGAGCTCGATGAGGAGCACCAGCAGGGCGATGGCGAAGGGCACGCACTCCGCGAGGGCGAAGAGGATCCGGTGGTGGCCGCCGGCTCCCGCTCCCGCGGGCGAGCGCAAGGGCGCTCTCATGCATCCAGCCTGCCTCCCCCGGACGCGCGGCCGCCACTCAGGCTCCCGCAGGGGATTTCGGCGGCCGATCCGCTCCCTGCTGCCGACGGCGCACAGAGGTTGGAAAATGGAGTGCGAGCGACCCCCTGGGACATCTCGGGCATCAGCTGCAGGGCTCACCCATGAACTCTTCCTCCACCTCTCGGCGTCAGCGCTCAGGACACCGCCAGGAACATCTGGAACAACAGGAGCACGCCAAGCCCCCGGGGGGAGGGCGGCCGCGGCGTCCGCAGCGCCTGTCCTCCCTGCTCAGCGCGCGCAGCGTGGCCGGCGAGGTGTTCCTCCTGCAGCTGACCGTCGTGGTGCTCCTCGTCACCGCCGCCGTGGTGGCCCTCGTGGTGCAGGCCCGGAGCGCCGCCATGCTGGACGCCCGCAACCGTACGCTCGCCGCCGCCGGAACGTTCGCGGAGTCGCCCGGAATCGTCGCGGCCCTGCGCAGCGAGCATCCGAGCGCGGTCCTGCAGCCGAGCGCGGAGGCGGCCCGGAAGATCGCCGGGGTCGACGGCATCAACACGTACACGGTCGACGGGGTCACCATCACCCACAGCGACCCGCGGCAGATCGAGAAGCGCGTCGTCGGCCCCTTCTCCAAAGCGGCGGCCGGCAAGTCCTTCACCGAGACGTTCGAAGGGTCCCTCGGGCAGTCCGTGGTCTCGGTGGTCCCCGTCAAGGACGACAAGGGCCGCGTCATCGCCGTCGTCGCCTCCCCGGTCACGGTGCAGAACGTCCAGAGCATGGTGAACCGGCAGCTGGCGGTCGTCCTCGGCAGCGCGGCCGCGGTGCTCGCCCTGTCCGCGGGCGGAACCGCCCTGGTGAGCCGCCGGCTGCTGCGCCGGACCCACGGTCTGGGACCGGCCGAGATGACGAGGATGTACGAGCACCACGACGCGGTGCTGCACGCGGTGCGGGAGGGCGTGCTGATCGTCGGCGACGGCGGGCGGTTGCTGCTGGCCAACGACGAGGCACGGAGGCTGCTGGATCTGCCGGCGGACGCGGAGGGACGCCTCGTCACGGACCTGGGCCTGGAGGAGGGGATCGCCGAGCCGATCGCAAGGGGCCGTTCCGCGACCGACGAGCTGCACATGGCGGCCGATCGGCTGCTGGCGCTGAACATCCGGCCCACCGCCCCCTACGGGCAGGCCGGGACCGTGGTCACGCTGCGGGACACCACCGAGCTGCGGGCGCTCTCCGGCAGGGCCGAGGTGGCCCGCGAGCGGCTGAAGTTGCTCTACGACGCCGGGGTTCGGGTCGGAACGTCGCTGGACGTGGAGCGCACCGCCGAGGAACTGGCGCAGGCAGCGGTCCCGCGGTTCGCCGACGTGGTCACGGTCGACCTGCTGGACCCGGTGCTGCAGGGCGAGGAGCCGCCCGAAGTGCGCACCGAGATGCGCCGCACCGCCGTCGTCGGTCTCGAGGGGGACAACCCGCTCTCCCCCGTCGGCGATCTGATCCGGTTCGCTCCCACCGGTCCCATGGCCGCCGGGCTGGCCAGCGGCCGTGGGGTGCTGGAGGCGGACCTGCGGGCCACCCACCGCTGGCGGGACGAGAACGAGGACCATGCCCTGGAGATCCTGGACCGCGGCCTCCACTCCCTGATCGCCGTTCCCCTGCAGGCCAGGGGCGTGGTGCTGGGGATGGCGGGCTACTGGCGGGGGCAGGACTCCCCGCCGTTCGACGAGGAGGACGTGTCGTTCGCAGAGGAGCTGACCGCCCGGGCGGCCGTGGCCGTCGACAATGCCCGCCGCTACACCCGCGAGCACGCCATGGCCGTCACCCTGCAGCGCAGCCTGCTGCCCCGGGGCGTACCGGAGCAGTCCGCCGTCGAGGTCGCGCACCGCTACCTGTCCGCCCAGGCCGGGGTAGGCGGCGACTGGTTCGACGCCATCCCGCTGCCCGGTGCCCGGGTGGCCCTGGTGGTCGGCGACGTCGTCGGCCACGGACTGCACGCCGCCGCGACGATGGGCCGCCTGCGCACGGCCGTGTACAACTTCTCCACCCTCGACCTGCCCCCGGACGAGCTCCTGAGCCACTTGGACGAGCTGGTCGCCCACATCGACGCCGACGAGCAGGAGTGGCAGGGGATCACCGGGGCCACCTGTCTGTTCGCCATCTACGATCCCGTCTCGGGGCGGGTGACGGCCGCCACCGCCGGCCATCCGGGCCCCGCTCTGGTGCTTCCCGACGGCACCGTGTCCTTCCCCGACGTGCCGGTCTCCCCGCCGCTGGGCCTGGGCGCGGGCATGCCCGTGGAGACCATGGAACTCACCCTGCCCGAGGGTTCGCTGCTGGCGCTCTTCACCGACGGGCTGCTCGAGAGCCGCGGCCGCGATCCGGACGCGGGCACGGCGGCGCTGCGCGCCGCCCTGGCCGGGCCCGCCCGCACCCCGGAGGAGACCTGCACCGCGGTGATCGACGCGATGCTGACCAGTCGGCCCGTCGACGACGTCGCGCTGCTGGTGGCCCGGACCCGCCTGCTGGACCCCGAGCGGATCGCCGAGTGGGAGGTGTCCCCGGATCCGGCGGCGGTGTCCCCCGTGCGCAACGCCTGCGCCCGCCGACTGGCCGACTGGGGCCTGGAAGACCTCTCCTTCACCACGGAACTCATCCTCAGCGAGCTGATGACCAACGCCATCCGCTACGGTTCCGAGCCCATCCGGGTGAGGCTCATGTACGACCGCAGCCTGATCTGCGAGGTCTCCGACGGGTCCAGCACCTCGCCGCACCTGCGCCGGGCCAAGGACACGGACGAGGGCGGCCGCGGCCTGTTCCTCGTCGCGCAGTTCGCCGAGCGCTGGGGCACCCGGTACACGGCCCGTGGAAAGATCATCTGGAGCGAGCAGGCGCTCCACCAGGCGGCCGTTCCGGCCGAGGCGCTCCTGGACCAGTGGGACGACGAGGCGTTCTGAGAGGGCGCCGGTACGGCAGCCGCGGGCAAGACGGCGGACACCACCGGCCGGGGCTTCGTCACCGGGGCCGCCGAACGTACGCTGACCCCGAAAGGTACGCGACAGCCCGTTATGGAGCCTTTGTGCCCGCACCCCGTGTCCGGACAGCCTCCGCCGCCGTCTGCCTGGCCCTCGCGGCGGGGCCCCTCGGTGCCTGCGGGGACGAGCCCCCCGCCCCACCCCGGGCTCCCGCCGTGGCCACCTCCGCTGCGGACGCCGGCGGTATGGCAGCGCTGACCGCAGCGGCGAAGAAGGAGGGCGTGCTCAACACGATCGCGCTCCCCCGGGACTGGGCCAACTACGGCGCACTGATCGACGGCTTCGAGAAGAAGTACGGGATCGAGGTCAGGGTGGAGAACCCGGACGGCACCAGCCAGGACGAGATCGACGCCCTGAAGGAGCAGCGGGGTGAGGACCGCGCCCCCGACACGATCGACGTGGGGGGCTCGTTCGCGCAGTCCGCGGCCCGGCAGGGCCTGCTCACTCCGTACGAGGTCGTCCCGTACGACAAGATCCCCGAGGAACAGAAGGACCCGAAGGCCCGCTGGTACAACAACTACGGCGGCTACATCTCCATCGGCTGTGACGCCAAGCGCGTCAAGACCTGCCCCTCGACCTTCGCCGATCTGCGCAAGCCCGAGTACAAGGGCCAGATCACCCTCAACGGCAACCCCACCAAGTCCGGCTCCGCCTTCGCCGGCGTCTATGCGGCGGCCCTGGCGAACGGGGGGTCCTTCGGCAACATCCAGCCCGGTCTCGACTTCTTCGCCGAGCTCAGCGAGAGCGGCAACTTCATCCCGGTCGAATCCTCACCGGCCACGATCGAGAGCGGTCAGACGCCCATCAGCATCGACTGGGACTTCCTCAACCTCGAATACGCCGAGGGATTCCGCGCGAAGGGTGCGGACGTCGACTGGCGCACCGCCATCCCCTTCGACGGCAGTTTCGCCGAGTACTACGCGAACGGGATCAACAAGAACGCCCCGCACCCCGCGGCGGCGCGCCTGTGGCAGGAGTACCTCTTCAGCCCGGAGGGCCAGAACCTCCGGCTCGCCGCCTTCGCCCGCCCCGTCCTCATGGAGGCGATGGAGGAGGACGGCACCCTCGACAAGGCCGCCGCGGAGAGGCTGCCGACGGTCGAGGGCACGCCGACGTTCCCGACCGAGGCGCAGACGGAGAAGGCGAAGGAGACCGTCAACCGCGGCTGGGCCGAGGCCGTCTCGGGCTGACCGTCCTGGCCGGACGGTCCCGTCACTCGCGCGAGAGCACGGCGGCGGCCTCGCGTTCGAGGCCGGTGAACGCCGTGCCGCTGACGTCGACGGCCGGAGGAGCACCGGGCGTTCCGGAGCGATCGCCTTCACGTCGCCGATGAACTCGAGCGCCTTGTCGGTGATGTCGACACCGAAGTGGTAGCCGCCCTCGGGCGTGGAAGCGTTCGAACCCCGGCCGGCCGGCCGGTTGCGCTTGGTGGGCCAGGTTCGTCTCGTCCTCGGCGCACAGGTGCCGTTTCCCGACCAGCGCCGTGCTGAAGCCTGCTCGACGAGGATCTCCGCGAGCGTGGCGCACTCCGGGGGAACGTGGCCGGGCTTGGCCGTGACAGGTCTCCTCACGCCGGTTCGGTAGTCGGCGTTGGTGACCGGCGCCGGCGCCCGCATCACCCGCGGAGGGTGACCCGGCCGGTGGAGGGTGGCCCCGCCGGTGGCCTGCGCAGCACGCCTCACCACGAGGGCATAAAGTAGACCTAAAGGGTAAACAAGGCTTGTCCGACGGCTACGAGGCGCCCCCGCGGGTGCCGTTCGGCCGGCGCAGGAGGCACGATGACCCCCGACGCGGCACCGCAGTACTCGCACAGCGACCCCGAGGACGTCCTCGGGCAGCTCGGAAGCTCGTGGCACTGGGCGCTCGGCTTCGCCCTCGCGACCCTGATCCCCGGCATCCTCGTGCTCGTCTGGCCCGACGAGACGCTGCACATCCTGGCCGTGATCATCGGGCTGCAGCTCCTTGCGGCAGGCATCTTCCGGTTCGTCACGGCCTTCTCGCACAGCAGCGACCGGGGCGGCAGCCGGCTGGCGGGCGTCCTGATCGCCATGCTGGCGTTCCTGGCGGGCGTCCTGGTGCTGCGCCATCCCATGCAGACGATCGGCGCGCTGTCCCTGATCGTCGGAGTGTTCTGGTTGCTGACCGGTGTGCTCACGGTGTACGTGGCGATCACCGACCGGGCACTCGTGCACCGCGGTCTGCTCCTCGGCCTGGGCATCCTCGGCTCCGTCGCCGGAATCGTCGTGCTCTGCTTCCCCGTGGACTCCGCGGTCGCCCTCACCCGACTGCTGGGACTGTGGCTCGTCCTGCTCGGCGTGTTCGAAGTGGTCATGGCCTTCGCACTGCGCTCCGCCACCCGCCGGGTCACGGCCCCGCCTGCGGGGTGAGGGCCGGGCCCGCGCAGCGGAACCTCCCGCCACCAGGGAGCGGCACCCCACCCGCCCTCCATGCGCGCCAGGTCCGCCCGCGCACCGGAGGGGCGGGTGGACGGCGTGGCGGCGCCGGTGGGGCGGGCGCGGGCCGGACCGGCTCGTCGGTACGGCCCGGGGTGCAGCAGCCGGGGCGGTCGGTTGGTCACGCTCTTCCCTCCGGAGGTACCGGATCCGTGCCGTTCCATCATCGATCGCGCAGGCGGGCGGCGTCGCCGGCGACGCCGTCCGCCGGGCCGTCCGGGAACGGGGGGTGCGGCGACGGGGCGCGCCGGCGCGTCGCAGCGGAAGTCCGTGTTCTCACCGCATTCGGAGCCCCGGGGCGCGACACTGCTGCGGCGGTGTCGCGCCCCGGCCCTCGCCGTGGGCAGAGTGGGGCGGGTCCGCGGACACCGCCGGCCATTCGTCGCCACCAGGACCATCGGAGGAGAGCACCATGCCGTTCATCACCGTCGGCCAGGAGAACAGCACCAACATCGACCTCTACTACGAGGACCACGGCACCGGGCAGCCGATCGTCCTCATCCACGGCTACCCCCTGGACGGACACTCCTGGGAGAAGCAGCTCCCCGTCCTCCTCGACGCCGGCCACCGCGTCATCACCTACGACCGCCGTGGTTTCGGCCGTTCGAGCCAGCCCACCACCGGCTACGACTACGACACCTTCACCGCCGACCTCCACACCCTGCTGGAGACCTTGGACCTCACCGACACCGTCCTCGTCGGCTTCTCCATGGGCACCGGTGAGGTCGGACGCTACCTGGGCACCCACGGGTCCGGGCGCGTCGCCAAGGCCGCGTTCCTCGCCGGCCTCGAGCCCTACCTCCTCAAGACCGCCGACAACCCGACCGGTGTCGACGGCAGCGTCTTCGAGGGCATCCTCGCCGCCGTCACGAAGGACCGCTACGCCTACTTCACCGACTTCTACCAGGCGTTCTACAACCTCGACGAGAACCTCGGCACGCGCATCAGCGAAGAGGCGCTGCGGGCCAACTGGGCCACCGCCGCCGGCGCCTCGGCGTACGCCTCCCGCGCCGCCGTGCCCACCTGGACGACCGATTTCCGGGCGGACATCCCCAAGATCGACGTCCCCGCCCTGATCGTCCACGGCACCGGGGACCGGATCCTCCCGATCGAGGCCACCGCGGAGCCCTTCCACCGGGCCCTGCCCCACGCCGACTACGTCGTCGTCGAAGGCGCTCCCCACGGTCTCCTCTGGACACACGCCGAAGAGGTCAACAACGCCCTTCTGGCCTTCCTCAAGAAGTAACGCCGGCACCACCACCTCGTCCCGCCCCACCCCGGACTCCGCGGCCGGCCCGGCCGCGGAGTCCGCCCCGGAGCGGCATGATGCAAGAAATTTGCTTTAAGCTGGCCGCATGAGCCGAAAAGCGATGGTCCGCCCCGGAGGCCGCAGCGCGCGGGTCCAGCAGGCGGTCCACGCCGCCGTGCGGGAGCTCCAGGCCGAGGTGGGACGTCCCGAACTCACCGTTCCGCTGGTCGCGGCGCGCGCCGGCGTCACTCCGTCGACGATCTACCGCCGCTGGGGCGACCTGCAGGAACTGCTCTCCGACGTCGCCGTCGAGCACCTGCGCCCGGACGCCCCTCCGGCGGACCACGGAGATCTGCCGAAGGACCTGGGGGGATGGGCCGAGCAGTTCCTCGAGGAGATGACCTCGCCCACGGGGCGTGCGTACATCCGCGACGCGCTGCTGGGGGACCCCGATGGCGACAACGCGGGACGGTGCTCGGCCTACGCGGCGGAGCAGATCGACATCGTGCTCGCCCGCGCCGTGGAGCGCGGCGAGGACGCCCCGGACGTCGAGACGGTGCTCGACCGGGTCGTGGCACCGATGATGTACCGCATCCTCTTCCGCCCCGGCGACCTCACCGACGCGTACGCGCACGGTCTCGTGCGGGAGGCCCTGGAGGGCTTCGGCGCAGCACGCTGACCGCCGCGCGCCCGCGCCGGGCCCACGTAGGGGCCGGGGCCGAGGGCCGGGGCCGAGGCAACCCCGCGGAAGCGGCGGCCGGTTGCCGGTCAGCGGCCCTCCGGGTGTCCGGCCGCGGCTTCGAGCCGGTAGGCGTCCCCGTCGGCGACCACGCGGCCGGCGGTCGGCGGGGGGAAGTGCGTACCGAGGACCAGCGCGCCGGTGCCGGCGAGCCGGGCGAGCAGCGCCCGGCGGGTGGCCTCGGCCTGCACGGGGTCGATGTCGACGCAGCTGCCGATCTCCGGATGCGCCAGCTGCACGGGGTGGTGGACGGCGTCCCCCGTGATGAGCGCGGCGGCGCCCGCACTGCTCACCTGAACGGCGATGTGTCCGGGGGTGTGCCCCGGGGCGGGCAGCAGGCGCAGCCCGGCGGTCACCTCGATCCCCTCGGCCGGCACGTCGACCAGGTCGAGCAGCCCCGCCTCCTCGACCGGCACGACGGAGTCGCGGAACATGCCGCGGCGCGCCTCGTCCATGTCGTAGGCGGCCCAGAACTCGTACTCCGTCCGCGCCGTGAGGTAGCGGGCGCCCGGGAAGGTCGGCACCAACGCGCCGTCGACCTCCCGGGTGTTCCATCCGACGTGGTCGGTGTGCAGATGGGTGAGGATCACCAGGTCGACATTGTCGGGGGTGAATCCGATGTCCGCGAGGCGTGCGAGGTAGTCGGTGCGCAGGTCGTGCCACGCCGGGTTGGCCCTCGTCTTGCCGTTGCCGATCCCGGTGTCGACGAGGACGCGCAGACCGTTCACCACGAGCGCGAAGCTGTGGCTGTCGAGGTGCAGGACGCCGTCCGGGCCGGCGAAGTCGGGCCGCAGCCAGTCGTGTCCGGCGACCACGTCCGGGGTGGCGGCGGGCAGCAGCCACGGGCCGGTCGCGGGCGGCAGGGGCACCTCGTCGATGCGGTGGACGGTGAGCTCCCCGACGGACCAGTGGGCGGCGGCTCCGGACGGGGCCGGCTCGGTGAACTGTGCGGTGCGCATGCGCGTGCTTCCTTCGTCTGCAGAGGACCGACAAGCAACAAAAGCGATTCATTCGCTTTAAGCGACCGTAGGCCCTACTGTGGACTAACGCAAGGCATTAGCTTTAAGGCGGCGATGATCATTCCGCCGTTCATCCTGAAGGAAGGCAGTACATGTCCGCCTCAGACCTCACCCCTGCCGAGGCCGCCCGCTGGGCCGCACGGTCCGGGCTCCCCCTGACACAGGACCGCCACGCGGAAGTGGCAGCCACCGCCGACCACATCCACGCCGTCGTATCGCTCCTGCGGGAGCTGGACTTCGGCGAGACGCCGCCCTCCTCCGTCTACCGCGCGGGAGGGGAACAGCACGATGCAGCCGTATGAGCTGACCCTGGCCCAGGCGGCCGAGGCCGTACGCACCCGGCGGGTCTCGCCGGTCGAACTGGTGGACTCGGCGCTGGAGCGGATCGCACAGGTCGAACCGCGCCTGCGGGCCTTCACCACCGTCACGGCGGACGATGCGCGCAGGGCGGCGCGCAGGGCGGAGACCGAGCTCACCGGTGACGCGCACCGGGGACCTCTGCACGGGATACCCGCCGCCCTCAAGGACCTCATCGACGTCGCCGGGACGGCCACCACGGCGAGCTCCCGGGTACGGACGGGGCACCGGGCGCAGACCGACAGCACCGTCGCCGCGCGCCTCGCCTCGGCCGGGGCGGCGTTCGTCGGCAAGACCCACACGCACGAGTTCGCCTACGGCCTGACCACCCCTCAGACCGCCAACGCCTGGGACCCGGGCCGGGTGGCCGGCGGTTCCAGCGGCGGGTCGGCCGTCGCCGTGGCCGCAGGGGCGGCCGCCTTCGCATTGGGCACCGACACCGGCGGGTCGATCCGGGTGCCCGCCGCCCTGAACGGGGTCGTCGGACTGAAGCCGACATACGGGCTGGTGCCGCGCCACGGCGTGACCTCGCTGTCCTGGTCGCTCGACCACGTGGGCCCCCTCACCCGCACCGTGGAGGACGCCGCACTGGTCCTGTCCGCCCTGGTCGGGCACGATCCGCGCGACCCGGCGTCCGTCGCGGCCCCGACGGTGGACCACCGGCCCGGCCCCGGAACGGATCTGACGGGGCTGCGGGTCGGAGTGCCGGGCAACTACTACTTCGAGCGGGTGGACCCCGAGGTCGAGGCCGCCGTCCGCCGGGCGATCGGGCGGCTGGAGGAGCTCGGCGCCCGGCTCGTCGACATCGAGATCCCGATGACGCGCCACATCCGGGCGGCCCACTGGGGGCTGATGGTGCCCGAGGCCACCGCCTATCACGAGCGGACGCTGCGGGTCGTGCCCGATCTGTACGGGGCCGATGTCCGCGTTCTGCTGGAGGCGGGCGAGCTCCTGACCGCGGGGGACTATCTGCGGGCCCAGCGGGCGCGCACCCTGATGCGGCAGGCCTGGCGGGAGATGCTGGAGGCGGTCGACGTGATCGCCGCACCGACCGTGCCGGTCACCGCCGTGAAGGCCGGCCGGACGGAGGTGACCTGGGGCGACGGCAGCGTCGAAGGCGTCGCCGACGCGTACGTGCGGCTGTCGGCCCCGGCCAACCTCACGGGCGTGCCCTCACTGAGCGTGCCCGTCGGCCTGGACTCGGCCGGCATGCCGATCGGCATGCAGCTGATGGGGAAGCCCTTCGGCGAAGCCGCGGTGCTGCGTGCGGGGTACGCCTACGAGCGGACCGGCACCGCGATCGGCCCGGCCCCGGTCCCTTGAGCGCCGCGCCCGGCCGGTGCCGGTGCCGGTGACCGTGCGGCGCCCCTGCCCGTCGTAGGGGCGCCGTGCGGTGAACCAGCCGTGTCTGCGTCATGGTTGAGCCAGTCACCGCGGCTGCGCCCTGTGCGTCTGGTGGGGGTGACGGCAGCTATGTAATGTCACATCGCATGATGCTCTTACGGCGTGCGGCGTCGGCCGCTGCCCTTCTCGCCACCGTCCTTCCCCTGGCAGTCGCCTCGCCCGCGCACGCGGCCGACGGCGCGTCCGCCTGCCGCACCTCCGCGTCCGCACCTCTCGACGCCGAACAGGCGCGGCTCGCGGACGCGCGCACCACGGCGCTCGTCGAGCGCGCCGGGCTCGGCGACTTCGTACGGCGCTTCCCCGCCGCCCTCTGCGGGACCCGCAACCCCGCCGAGGCCGGCCGGCTGGTCGACTCCTGGGGCGAGGCACTCTGGCAGGCCTCCGTGCGCCGGGCCCAGGGACAGCGCCCCGGAGGCGACCTCGCCCCCGGGGACGACCGCCCGCTGTACTGGGCGCGGCTCGGCATGACCGCCGTACTCGCCCGCTGGCAGCCGGAGTTCACCGCCGACCGGGCCGGGCTCCGCGCCCGCTTCGAGGACGCCTCCCGCGGGCTCACGAACAACGCCTTCCGGACCGCGCCCGGCGTACGCCGCGTCTTCATCAGCGGGTTCGACCCCTTCGGGCTGGACGCCGAGATACGCCGCGCCAACCCGTCCGGATCGGCCGCCCTCCAGCTCAACGGACGGCGCGTGACCCTCGCCGACGGCAGCCCCGCCGAGATCCGCGCGGTCGTCCTGCCCGTGCGGTACGCCGACTTCGACGCCGGCATGGTGGAGCGGGCGTTCGCCCCGCGCATGGCCGGCGGCCCCGCCTCGGCGGACATCATCACCACCGTCAGCCAGGGCTACCCCGGCATCTTCACGCTGGAGGCCTGGGCTGGGCGGGCGCGGTCCGCCGATCCGTACCCCGACAACGTGCGCGCCCTCTCCGGGGGCACCCGTGAGCGTCCGGTGACCGCCCCCGGTCTCGGCGCGGGCCCGGAGTTCATCCGTACCACGCTCCCCGCGGACGCGGTCACCGGTGCCGTGCAGACCCCGTACCCGGTCCTCCTGAACACCGAGGTGACCGAGATCCCTGCGGGTGGCACGACTCCCGTCGACCGGGCCGACGGCCCCACCCCGGGCTCGCGGGCCGTGGCGGGCGGCGGGGGCGGGTACCTCTCCAACGAGGTGGCCTACCGCTCCAACCGGCTGCGCTCCGAGCTCGCTCCGCGGCTGCCCGGCGGCCATCTGCACACCCCGGTGCTCACCGGTCTCCCGGCCGATCCCCAGCAGCTGACCGGCCCCGAGTTCGAGCGCAACGAGAGCGCGATCGCCGGCGAGGTCCGCGCGGTGCTCGAACACGCCGCCGTACGGCGGTAGCGGCCGCCCCGCCTGCGGTGCGTCCTGCTGCCATGGGGCAGGATGGCAGCCCGTTCCGGATGCGTACACACGCCCGAACGCGGCTTCATGCACGACAAACTGACAGGTGACAAGGTGACGACACACCACCCCATACGACGGCCGGCAGCGTCCGCCGCCACTCCCCCGGGCCTGCGTCGCGCAGCGGGGGGCGTCCGGTGACCCGGGATCTCGTCCTGCACGACTGGCTGGTCGCCGGTATCGCGCTGGCGGCGGGCGCCGCTGCCGGGCTGCTGCTGCGCGCCCTGCTGCGATGGCTGGGCCGGCACGCCGAACGGACCCGGTGGCGGGGGGACGACATCATCGTCGACGCGCTGCGCACCATCGCCCCCGGGGCCGCCCTCATCGCCGGCGCCGCGGTGGCCGCGGCGGCCCTGCCGCTCACCGCGCGACTCTCGGGCTTCGTGAACCAGTCCCTGACCGCGCTGCTCGTCCTCATCGCCACGCTGAGCGCGGCGCGGGTCGTCGCGGGCCTCGTCCAGTCCGTGGCGGGGGCGCGCACCGGGGTGGCCGGGTCGGCGACCATCTTCGTCAACATCACGCGGATCGTGGTCCTCGTGATGGGCGTTCTCGTCGCCCTGGAGACCATGGGCGTGTCCATCGCTCCTCTGGTCACCGCTCTCGGGGTGGGCGGTCTGGCCGTGGCCCTGGCGCTCCAGGACACCCTCGCCAACCTCTTCGCGGGCGTGCACATCCTCGCCTCGAAGACCGTGCAGCCCGGCGACTACATCCGGCTCACCAGCGGCGAGGAGGGCTACGTCGTCGACATCAACTGGCGCAACACCGTGGTGCGCAACCTGTCGAACAACCTCGTCATCATCCCCAACGGGCGCCTCGCGCGGACCAACATGACCAACTTCACCCAGCCGGAGGCGAAGTTGTCGATCCTGGTCCAGGTCGGGGTGGGCTACGAGAGCGACCTGGAGCACGTCGAGCGGGTGACCCTCGACGTGGTCGACCAGGTGATGGCCGACATCAACGGCGCGGTCCCCGATCACGAAGGGGCCGTCCGCTTCCACACGTTCGCGGACTCCCGGATCAACTTCACGGTGATCCTCGGCGTCGGCGAGTTCAGCGACCAGTACCGGATCAAGCACGAGTTCATCAAGCGACTGCACCAGCGGTTCCGGGAGGAGGGCATCTCGATCCCGGCCCCGACGCGGACGGTCGCACTCCAGCGGGACGAGGTCCAGGTGTCCGCGCCGCCGCACGCGCCGGTCCCGCACCAGCGGGACGCGTCGTCGCCGTCGGTGCTCGCGGACAGCGGCCGCTAGGTCCTCACCTCGGCAGGCGCCCCTGCCGGGGCAGGGCCCCTCGTGTGCACGCCGGGCCGGCGTGCACATGGCGGCGGCCCCGGCCCGGCGGCAAAATCCGTATGCGGTACGTCAAGACCTCACCAGGGCAGGTGGCTCCGGCCGTCGCCGTGGGCAGGCTGGACGTGGCCGACAGCTGCCCGGCCATGGTTGGTTCTGGTTCTGATCCTGATTCTGATCCGCGAAGGTCCGCTTCGAGATCGTCACATCCGGACGGAGGCATCACATGCCCGGGTACCGACTCCACGACCGTGCCGCGCTGTTCGGGGCCCTGGTGGTCCCGCTCCTCGTGGCTCTCGCGCTCGTCCCCTTCCGCACGCAGCTCTCCACGCCGAACGAGGCACTGATCCTGGTCGTCGCCGTGGTGGCCATCGCCGCCTCGGGGACGCGGGCCGCCGCGGCCCTGGCCGCCCTCTCCGCGGCGGGCTGGTTCGGTCTCCTCCTGCTCGCCAGGCCCTACCGGCGGTTCACGCTCGCCGACCGGGACGAGATCCAGACGGCCGTCCTGCTGCTGGTCGTCGGGTTGATCGTCTCGCAACTGGCCGTCCGGGCACGCAGGCTGGAAGCGGTCGTGGTGACCGGCGCAGCGCACCTGTCCAGCCTCCAGGGCACCGCCCGGCTGACCGAGCAGGGCGGCTCACCGGACGCGGTGGTCGCGTTCGTCCGCCAGGAGCTCGTCGGCCTGCTGCAGCTGCGCGGCTGCCGCTTCGAGTACGGAACCCTGATCGGGCACCGACCGCGGCTGGAGCACGACGGCGGCCTGTGGCTGCGCCGCGGCAGCGAGGTCACCGGGTACGCCGACTGGCCGGACGGCGAGACCGAGCTGCGGGTCGTGGGGGGCGGCCACTACTACGGCCGGTTCCTCCTCGACCCGTTCCCCGGTCACCCCCTGCCCTCCGAGGACGCCCGGTCGGTGGCGGTCGCCCTGGCCTCGCTGGCGGGCGCCGCGCTGGACACGGCGGGTGTGTCCCACCGGGGCTGAGCGCAGCTCACGCGTCGCCGCGGTGGACGCGGGCGAGGATGAGGACCGTGTCGTCGGTCGGCGGATCGGGCAGCAGGCTCGCGAGGATGCGGTCCGCCATCTCCTCCAACGGCTCCCCTTCCCTTCCCAGTTCGGCGCGCAACGCGTCCAGGCCCGCCTCGATGTCGCGGCCCCGCGCCTCGATGAGGCCGTCGGTGTACAGGACGAGCATCGAGTTCTCGGGCAGTTCGATCCCGGTCGTCCGGAACGGGCAGCCGCCGACACCCAGCGGGACGCCGAGGACCTCGTCGACGGTCTCCACCGTGCCGTCCGGCCTGAGCACCAGGGGCGGGGGGTGGCCGGCGCTGGCGATGCGGGCCCGGCCGTCGCGCGGGTCGTAGACGATGTACAGGCAGGTCGCGAGCTCGATGCCGGATTCCAGCGCGCACGCGTCGAGTTCGGTGAGCAGGTCGGCGGGCTCGATGTCGTGCCGGGCCAGTGCCTTGGTGGTGATGCGCAGGCGGCCCATCGCGGCGGCCGCCGACACCCCGTGCCCCATCACGTCGCCGACGACGAGGGCGACCCGGCCGTCGGGCAGGTCGATCATGTCGTACCAGTCGCCGCCCACTTCGGTGATCCGGCTGCCGGGCACGTACCGGTGGGCCAGGTCGACGTACGGGGTGACCGCGAGCGTGGTGGGGAGCAGGGCCCGCTGCAGGGTGAGGGCGATGTCCTGGACCCGGCTGTAGAGGCGGGCGTTGTCCAGGCAGATCGCGGCGCGGG
The DNA here is from genome assembly GCF_053610205.1 of Streptomyces sp. NPDC054932. Classification (NCBI taxonomy): domain Bacteria; kingdom Bacillati; phylum Actinomycetota; class Actinomycetes; order Kitasatosporales; family Streptomycetaceae; genus Streptomyces; species Streptomyces sp. NPDC054932. The sequence continues at coordinate 75,570 of NZ_JBSGXU010000014.1, forward strand.
AGGCGAGCTCGCCGGCCAGGCTGACGTCCTCCGGGGTGAAGGCCGGGCGGTCGGAGGACCGGCCGAACAGGGCGATTCCCTGGACGGTGCCCCTGGCGATGAGCGGGGCGACGAGGATGCAGGCCACGCCGCTCTCGGCCATGAGCCGGGCACGTGACTCGATGACGACGGTCCGGGCCAGGAACTCCTCGTCCACCGTCGCCGAGATGGCCCGACCGGTCCGCAGCATCTCGTGGATGACGGAGCCCGGCGGGTAGCGCACCTTCTCCACTCCGCTCACGAGTTCGACGGCGGGATCGGGCAGGGTCGTCCCGGAGGCGATCCGGCGGGTGATCAGCGGCCGCCCCGGATCAAAATCCTCCGTCTCGTCCATCCACTCCACGATCTCGACCACGGCGCCGTCGCAGAAGTCCGGCATCGACGCGTCGACCAGCTCCTGGGCGGTGAGGTTCACGTCCAGGGTGGTCCCGATCCGGGTGGAGGCCCCGTCGAGGAGCGCCAGCCTGCGACGGCTGGCGGTGGCTTCCAGGATGGCCCGTTCCCGGTCGGTCACGTCCACCATCAGCCCGCCCACCCCGGGGCGCGAGCCGACGGCCTGGCTGAGCGGGAAGAAGCTCACGGAACGGACCTGGTCGCGGTCCGGGTGTCCCCGGGGGCGCACTCCGACCAGGGTCCCCACGACCGGCTCCCCGCCCAGCGCGACGGCGCGGAGCATGCGCTCGTACTCGCCGCCGTCGGACATGATCATGACCTCGTCCATGTGACGTCCGAGGTGGTCCTCGATGGGCAGGCCGTCCATGTCGGCGAGCGCCTGGTTGAGGTGGATGTACCGCAGGTCCGGGTCGAGCATGACCAGGCCGATGGGGCATGCCTCGAAGAGGGCGTCGAGGAAGGCCAGGTTGGTCTTGACCCGGTCGAGTTCGTCGCTGCGGCTCGCCAGGACCATCACCACCGAGGGACCGCCGGACCCGGTCACGGAGAAGGACCGGAAGCCGCAGTCGAAGGCCGTGCCGTCCCGGTGCCGGGCCTTCAGCCTCCCCCGCCAGTACCCCTGGGTGCGGCCCTCTTCCGTCAGCCGGGCGCACGATGCGGACAGGCCCCCCGCGCCGTCGGCGAAGAGAACGGCGCCGGGCCGGGTGAGGACGGCGGTGGGTTCGTACCCGAAGAGGCCGCGCGCGCCGGGCCCCCAGTAGCAGACGCGGTCGCGGTCATCGATACCGAGGACCGCCACGGGCACGCGCTCCAGCAGCGGCCCGGGCTCGGACCAGATCGGGCCGTGGGTCTCCTCGCCCCCCGGCCGAGCCGATGGCACGAGACGTCCCCTTCCGCACGCCGTCCCCTCCCCTCATTATGCGGACACGCCGGGTGTCGCGCGGCAGGAAGGGCTGCACCGGCCGGCCGGGCACCGTACCCGTACATCGTGGCGCTGCGCGGAGCCGCGTTTCGACACCCCGGCACCTGCCGGGGCCGCCGGGCTCCCGCATGATCGGTTCTGTGCACCGGAGCGGGACCGCACCCGTTGCACCCCGCTCCGCATTCCTTCGATCACGGGAGTCCAGTCCTATGTCCGACATCAGCGTGCGTTCCGTGCGGGCAGGGGATTTCGCACAGTGGCGCGCCCTCTACCGCGGCTACGCCGACTTCTACGAGGTGGAGCAGACCGAGGAGGCGGCCGCCACGGTGTGGTCGTGGGTGACCGACCCGGGCCACGAGGTCGGCGCCCTGGTGGCCGAGGACACCGAGGGCCGGCTCCTGGGCCTCGCCCACTACCGTCCGTTCGCGCGACCGCTCTCCGCGACGGTCGGCTGCTTCCTCGACGACCTGTTCGTGGCGCCGCAACACCGCGGCTCGGGCGCCGCCGACCTGCTGCTCGGCGCGCTGCGCGAGCTGGCGGCCGAGCGCGGCTGGAGCGTGGTCCGGTGGATCACCGCCGACGACAACCACCGGGCGCGGTCCAAGTACGACCAGGTGGCCAGGCGGACCATGTGGGTCACGTACGACATGACCCCCTGAACCCCCGCCCCCCGGCTCCTCGGCTTCTCGGCTCCCCGTTCGGTGTCCCGGTCTGCTCTGCGGGATCTTGGGGATCTCGGCGGACATGTCGACACCGACCTCGCGCATGGCCTCGACCGCGGCGGGGTTCACCGGGGCGGCGGGAGCGGAGCCCGCGGAGCGGACGTCGACGCGTCCCCGGCGAGGTGGGTGAGCCGGGTGGCGGCCATCCGGGAGCGGCCGGCGTGGTGGACGCAGACGAACAGCACGGACGGCTTGGCGGCGCCCACGAAGCCTCTTCTCGCCCGGGCAGGGAGTGGGGCGACAGCCGCATCAGCACAGGCTGGTATCACTGGCCGCTGATGTGACAGTATCAGGCCATGATGACGCCGGTCGACACTGATCCGATCCTGCGCCGGGGCACGGGCACGGTGGGGATCGGCCGGGGCTGACTCGTCATGGACTGGGGAACAGGGCTGGCGGGGCTGGCCGCGGGCCTGCTGATCGCGGTGGTCACCGCGCCCGTCGGCGTGTCGGGGGCGGTGTTCCTGCTGCCCGTGCAGCTGAGCGTGTTCGCGGTACCGAGTCCCGCGGTGACCCCGACCAACCTGCTCTACAACGTGGTCGCCGGTCCGGGCGCGCTCCTGCGCTACCGGCGCACGGGCGCACTGCACGGCCCGCTGGTGCGGCGGCTGGTGCTCGGCACCCTGCCGGGAGTCGTCGTCGGCGCCGTCGTCCGGGTGTTCGCCATTCCGGGCCCGGCCGTCTTCAATGCCTTGGTGGCGGTGTTCCTGCTGCCGCTGGGCGTGTGGCTGATCGCCCGCACGCTCCGGCCGCCCCGCCGACCGAAGCCATCCGGCGACGGTCCGTCCGAGCGGGTGGTCACCGCACTCGCGCTGGGCGTGGGCGTGGTCGGCGGGATCTACGGCATCGGCGGCGGCTCCCTGCTGGGTCCCATCCTCGTCGGGCGCGGGATGCCGGTCACGAAGGTGGCTCCGGCGGCGCTGGCCTCGACCTTCGCCACCTCCGTCGTCGGTTCGGCCACCTACGCTCTGCTGTCGCTGGCCGGACCGGGCAGCATCGCGCCCCACTGGTTCCTCGGACTGGCCTGCGGCCTGGGCGGCCTCATCGGCGGCTACCTCGGCGCCCGCCTCCAGCCCCGGCTCCCCGAAAAGGCGCTGCGCCTGCTGCTCGGCACGCTGGCCACAGGCGTCGGAGCCCTCTACGCGGTCGAGACCGTCAGCTGATCCGCGGGCTGCGGTACACGGAGTGCTCGACCATGCCCGCGTGGGCGCAGCGGTCGGAGACCTCGGCCGCGGCCACCCGGCCGTGCAGCTTCCCGGCGGCGCCGCGGGCGCCGACGGGAAGCTGCTGTCCCGGTGAACGGCCCTCGCACCGGCGGGCCCCGTCGGTGGAGGGATACTGCTGTGGTGCTGTTGACATGGATCGCCGAGGTGGCGGACGAGCCCCTGGTGCTTGAGCCGACCGACCGGCAGGTGGAGGTGGACACCAACACCTGGTGGCTGAGTGCGGCGGAAGGGGACAGGGAATCACTGTCCGTTTCCGAGGTGGTGGCTGCCTTCGGGCGCACTGCCGCCGCCATACGGGGGCGCGTTCGCGAACTGGGCTTTCCCGGGGTGGCGACGTTCTACGTGTGGCACGACGAGCAGGCCGGGCAACTCCGGTGCTCGACCGGTTCGGTGCCACCCGAAGCGTTGCCGTTCGGCGGGAACTACGCGGCTTGCGACGAGCTCGGCCCGATCGTCGAGGGGTTCTTGAGCGACAGTGGGCCGGGGCTCATCGCCTGGGCGGACCTGGACGATGTGCAGAGCGGCGCGGAGGAGCCCGGCATCGAGCCGGAGGACACCCCCTTCCCCGTCTGGGTCAGCAGCGTGGGCGCCCAGCCGGTGCCCTGACCGGCTCGGCCCGGGCGTGCGGTCAGGCCGGCAGGTCCATCAGGAGCAGCGGGGCCGTGGTGGGTTGCGGGGATCCTCCGGTCGGTTCGAGGGTGAGGCCGATCGCATCGGCGTCGGCGGTGTCGCCGTCGATGAGGACGGTGCCGTCCTGGTGGATGAAGCCGGCCGGGCGCATGGTGCCGTCGTGGTCCAGCCACAGCTGGTAGGTCTTGCCGGATACGGGCGCGGGCAGTCCGCTGGCGGTGAAGACGGCCTTGTTGCGCAGTGCCGAGGAGACGACGGCGGTGGAGGCTCCGTTGCTGGTGCGGCCGCGGGCCGCGCGGGCGTCGGGAGCGGTCAGGACCGTGGTGACGTCTTCGAGGTGCTGCTCGCTGCGCCGGGCCTGCTGTTCGTACTGGCGGCTCTCCTGGTGCTGCCAGGCGGCCAGGCCGGCGAACAGGGCGGCGGCGACCACGCTCGCCGCCACCACGAGCAGACCGGCCTTGCGGCGCAGCACGCCGCGCAGCGGGACCGGGGACAGGGCGGTGGAGCTCCGGGGCGGGAGTTGGCGAACACCGTCGACCGCCGCCATGGTCTGCTGCTTCATGGAGGCGGGCGGCGGCTGGGACGCGGCGGCGGCCAGGCGTGCGGCGGTGGCGCGGAACTCGGCCACTTCCTGCCGGCACTCCTCGCACTGGGCGAGGTGGGCGGTGAACTGCTCGCGCTCGGCGGGATCCAGGGCGTTCAGTGCGTAGGCGGCAGTGAGGGCGTGGACGTCGGACCGGTGCTGGTGCCGGTGTTGGTTCATGTGGTCACCCCCATGCAGTCGCGGAGCCGGATCAGTCCGTCGCGCATGCGTGTCTTGATGGTGGGAAGCGGCGTGTGCAGGACTTCGGCGACTTCGCGGTACGTCAGGCCCCGGTAGTAGGCCAGCGTCACCGCCTGGCGCTGGAGTTCGGTGAGGCCGTGCAGGCACCGCCGGACCTGTTCGCTGTCCAGGCGGGTCTCGACCTGCTCGGCGACCTCGTCGAATGCGGTCCGGTGCTCGCGGGCGGCCTGCGCCCGTTCCCGGTCGGCCGACGCCTGGGCGGAGCGGACCCGGTCCACCGCCCGCCGGTGGGCGATGGTCGCCGCCCACGTGGTGACGCTCCCGGAGTCGGGCCGGTAGCGGGCGGCCTGCCGCCACAGGTCGATCATGACCTCCTGGGCGACCTCCTCGGACTGGGCCCGGTCGCGTACGACTTTGATCACGATCCCGAGGACCAGGGGGGCCAGGGCGTCGTACAGGACGGAGAACGCCTGTTTGTCCCCGTGGGCGACCTGCCGCATGACCCGGGTCAGGTCGGTGCGGTCGGCGGGGTCGGATCCGGAGGGCATGGGCTGGTTCACAGGGCGGGCTCCGGCCGGGCCGACCAGACGCAGGGGCGGCCGGGGACGGCCGGCCGGGGGCGGGGTGTCCATCGCATGGTGGTCCTTG
>NZ_JBSGXU010000015.1:0-80572 GCF_053610205.1 Streptomyces sp. NPDC054932
GGTTCGCGCACGTGGGACCCGTGGAGGGGGAACTCCACCCGGGCGGCGTACGCCCCATCGTGCTGCTCCGCCGCCGCGCGGGGGCGGCGGCGGAGCGGCACGCCCCGGCGGACGCGGTCGCCCCGGGCTGTCCCGACCTCGGCGTGATGCTCCCGTACACCCCCGTCCACCACCTGCTGCTCGGCCTCCCGGGAGATCCCCCGGGCCCCCGGATGCTCGTCATGACCAGCGGGAACCTCGCGGGGGAGCCCATCGTCACCGACGACGACGAGGCCCTGGACCGGCTCGCGGCCCTGGCCGACGCCTGGCTCACGCACGACCGGCCCATCCACGTGCCGTGCGACGACTCCGTGGTGCGGGTGTGCGACGGCGAGACCTTGACCGTACGGCGCTCGCGCGGGTACGCCCCGTTGCCCCTGGCCCTTCCCGTGCCGGTCCCCGCGACCCTCGCCGCGGGCGGGGACCTGAAGAACGCCTTCTGCCTCGGCGAAGGGCGCCGGGCCTGGCTGTCCGCCCACATCGGCGACATGGACGACCTCGCCACCCAGTACGCCCTCGAACGGGCCGAGCAGCAGCTGGAGTCCATCACCGGCGTCACCCCCGTGCGCCTCGCCGCCGACCGGCACCCCGGCTACCGCTCCGCCCGGTGGGCCCTGCGCGCCGCGGGCACCCGTCCCCTCGTCCGGGTCCAGCACCACCACGCCCACATCGCCTCCGCCATGGCCGAGCACGGGCTGGACGGCGGCCGCCCGGTGATCGGCGTGGCCTTCGACGGCACCGGCTACGGCGACGACGGCGCCGTATGGGGCGGCGAGGTCCTCCTCGCCGACTACGCGGGGTACACCCGCTTCGCCCACCTCGCGTACGTCCCGCTGCCGGGCGGCGACGCGGCCGTGCACCGGCCGTACCGCATGGCGCTGTCCCATCTGCGGGCCGCGGGCATCGGCCGGACCCCGGACCTGCCCTGTACGGCAGCCTGCCCTGCGGACGAACTCCAGGTTCTGGAGCGGCAGTTGGAACGCGGCCTGAACTGCGTCCCGACCTCCAGCATGGGCCGTCTCTTCGATGCCGTCTCCTCCCTGATCGGCATCTGCCACCGGGCCGGCTACGAGGCGCAGGCCGCGATCGAACTGGAGGGCGCGGCCCTCGGCGCACACCCGGCGGGCCCCGGATCCGGCCCGGACCACCCCGGACCCGGCTACGCCTTCGGCCTGCGCGTGCCGCCCGACCCGGACGGCGGGCCGGTCACCGCCGATCCCGCGCCCGTACTGGCGGCCGTGGTGGCCGACCTCCGGGCCGGCACCGCACCGGCGCTGATCGCGGCCCGCTTCCACGCCTCCGTCGCCGCCCTCGTCGTCGCGCTCTGCGACCTCGCGCGCGGCCGCCACGGCCTGGACACCGTCGCCCTGACCGGCGGGGTCTTCGCCAACACCCTGCTCTCCTCGGCGTGTGCCCGGATGCTGCGCGCGTCCGGGTTCAACGTCCTGCGGCACGGCCGGGTCCCCCCGAACGACGGCGGGCTGTCCCTCGGCCAGCTCATGGTGGCCGCCGCCCACGACACCCCCTGACACCACCCACAGCAAGGAGAAGCCCATGTGCCTGGCGGTGCCCGGCAGAGTGCTCGACATCGGGGAGAAGGACGGCACCCGCATGGCCACCGTCGACTTCGGCGGTGTGCAGAAGGAGGTGTGCCTGGAATACCTGCCGGACCTGCAGGTGGGCGAGTACGCCATCGTCCACGTGGGTTTCGCCCTCCAGCGCCTCGACGAGGAGTCGGCCAAGCAGACGCTCGAACTCTTCGCCCAGCTCGGCATGTTGCAGGAGGAGTTCGGCGACCCGTGGGAGCAGGCGGCCGCGGCCGGTGGCGACCCCTGGCCCTTCGCCGACGAACCCGAACCCCGGCCCGGGGCCGCCGCCCTGGCCGCACCCCAGGAGGAAGGCCGGCCGTGAAGTACATCGAGGAGTTCCAGGACCCCGCTCTCGCCCGCCGGCTGCTCGACGACATCCATGCCACCGTCACCCGCCCCTGGGCCCTGATGGAGGTCTGCGGCGGCCAGACGCACACGATCATCCGGCACGGCATCGACCAACTGCTCCCGGAACAGGTGGAGCTGATCCACGGTCCGGGATGCCCGGTGTGCGTCACCCCGCTGGAGGTCATCGACAAGGCGCTGGAGATCGCCTCCCGCCCCGATGTGATCTTCTGCTCCTTCGGGGACATGCTGCGGGTGCCGGGAACCGGCCGCGACCTGTTCCAGGTGCGCAGCGAGGGCGGCGACGTACGCGTCGTCTACTCCCCGCTCGACGCCCTGCGGATCGCCCAGGAGAACCCGCAGCGCCAGGTGGTCTTCTTCGGCATCGGCTTCGAGACCACGGCGCCGCCCAATGCCATGACGGTCCACCAGGCGAAGAGGCTCGGCATCCCCAACTTCAGCCTGCTGGTCTCCCACGTCCGGGTCCCCCCGGCGATCGAGGCGATCATGCAGTCGCCGAGCTGCCGGGTGCAGGGCTTCCTCGCCGCCGGGCACGTGTGCAGCGTGATGGGCGTGCGCGAGTACCCCGAACTGGCCGCGCGCCACCGGGTACCGATCGTGGTGACGGGCTTCGAGCCGCTGGACATCCTGGAGGGGGTGCGCCGGGCGGTGCGGCAGCTGGAGCGCGGCGAGCACACGGTCGACAACGCCTACGCGCGGGCGGTGCGCCCCGAGGGCAACCCGGCCGCCCTCGCCATGCTGGAGGACGTCTTCGAGGTCACCGACCGGGCCTGGCGGGGCATCGGGGTCATCCCCGACAGCGGCTGGCGGCTGTCGGAGCGCTACCGGGACTTCGACGCCGAACACCGCTTCTCGGTCACGGGCATCAACACCCGGGAGCCGGCCGAGTGCCGCAGCGGCGAGGTGCTCCAGGGGCTGCTGAAACCGCACGAGTGCGAGGCCTTCGGCACGCTGTGCACCCCGCGCAGCCCGCTCGGCGCCACGATGGTCTCCAGCGAGGGGGCCTGCGCCGCGTACTACCTCTACCGGCGGCTGGAGCTGGGGACCGTGCCCGCAGCCCCGTCCGCCCCGACCGCCCCGCTGGAGGCGAGCCCCGTTGTCTGACACCGCACTCGACATCACGGGCTGGACCTGCCCGGCCCCGCTGCGGGACCGTCCCCGCGTGGTGATGGGGCACGGCGGCGGGGGCGCGCTCTCCGCCGAACTGGTCCAGCACCTCTTCGCCCCGGCGTTCGGCGGCGAAGTGCTGGCCCAGCTCGGGGACTCCGCGGCGCTCACCCTGGGCGGGGTCCGGCTGGCGTTCTCCACCGACTCGTACGTGGTGCGACCGCTGTTCTTCCCCGGTGGCGGCATCGGTGACCTCGCGGTCAACGGCACGGTCAACGACCTGGCGATGAGCGGTGCCCGGGCGGCGTACCTGTCCTGCGGGTTCATCCTGGAGGAGGGCGTCGAGATGTCGGTCGTGGCGCGCGTCGCCGAGGCCATGGGCGCGGCCGCGCGGGCCGCGGGCGTGGAGGTGGCGACCGGCGACACCAAGGTCGTGGAAGCGGGCCACGGGGACGGCATCTACATCAACACCGCGGGCATCGGGATCATCCCCGACGGGGTGGACCTGCGCCCGCAACGGGTCGTACCCGGTGACGTCGTCATCGTCAGCGGCGAGATCGGACTCCACGGGGTCGCGATCATGAGCGTCCGCGAGGGTCTGGAGTTCGGGGTCGACATCCAGAGCGACTGTGCGGCCCTGGGCGGCCTCGTGCAGAGCATGCTCGCGGTCACCCCGGACCTCCACGTGCTGCGCGACCCCACCCGGGGCGGCCTGGCGGCCTCCCTGAACGAGATCGCGGCCGCCTCGGGCACCGGTGTCGTGATCCACGAGGGCCGCGTCCCGGTCCCCGCGGCCGTCGCGAACGCCTGCGCGATCCTCGGCCTCGACCCGCTGTACGTGGCCAATGAGGGAAAGCTGGTCGCCTTCGTGCCCCGCGAGCACGCCGATGCCGTCCTCGACGCCATGCGCGCCCATCCGCTGGGCCGCCACGCGGCCGTGATCGGCGAGGCCGTGGACGCCCACCCGGGGCTGGTCGTGGCCCGCACCGCCCTCGGCGGGACCCGCGTGGTCGACCTGCCGATCGGGGAGCAGCTGCCGCGCATCTGCTGACCGCGGTGCACAAGATGGGTGCCGGCCCCGATGTGCGGGGCCGGCGGGCCGGGTGATGCTGAGGGTGTCCGCGAAGCCCCTCCCGGCCACCTCCCGCAGGCGCCCCCGGGCCCTCGGCGCCCCGCGCGCCGGCCGCTGCGCGGGCTCGCCCGGACGATGAACACCCCCATGTCCCGAGGGCGTCGACGTGGAGCGGCCCGCGCCCGCGGCGGGGAGCCCGCTCCCGCTCCGTCGCCCGGTCGACGGAAAGGAGCGGGGTCATGCCGCGAATGCCGCGATCCGACGATGCTGGGGGGTGTCTTGTCGATCGGGCCGGATCAGGGAGCGGTGCCGGGCGCCGCGAGCCCGGCCTGACCGGCAAGACACGACCTAGGGCCGACCGCCCCGGCCGGAACCCCCGCGCAGGGCGCCCGCGGACCCCGCGGTCGCCCCGGCCGTACCGGCGGGCCGGTGCCTGGCTGGCCGTGCTCCTGGGGGTCTGGGGTGCGGTGGCCGGGGTCACGCTTCCCAACGGGCTCGTGCTGGCGGCCGGGCTGGTCGTGGCCGCGCTGGCGGTGAACCGGCTGGGTGCGGAGCCCCGTACGGCCCACCGGTCCAAAACCGCGGCCCCGCCCTGACACTCCCTAGGGGCGCCCGGCGGGGTCCTGGTCGGCGGCGGTCTCCGCTGCGGCCTCCGGGGACTTCGCGGGGGAGGGTACGGCGGCGAGCAGCGGAGGGCGCACGGCGCGGCGCCCCCTGCACCACGCGGCCACGGGCTCGGTGTACCGGGCGGTGAGCGGCCCGATCACCACGAGGATGAGCACGTAGGCGGTGGCCAGCGGCCCGAGGGCGGGTTCGATGCCCGCGGTGACGGCGAGACCCGCGATGACGATGGAGAACTCGCCGCGGGCGACGAGGGTGCCGCCGGCCCGCCAGCGGCCCTTGACCCCGACTCCGGCCCGCTTCGCGGCCCAGTACCCGGTGGCGATCTTCGTGCCCGCGGTGACCAGGGCCAGCGCGAGCGCGGGCAGCAGGACGGGCGGGATGCTGGCCGGGTCGGTGTGCAGGCCGAAGAAGACGAAGAACACCGCGGCGAACAGGTCCCGCAGGGGGCTGAGCAGGGTGTGCGTGCCCTCGGCCACCTCGCCGGACAGGGCGATGCCGACGAGGAACGCGCCGACCGCGGCGGAGACCTGCAGCTGCTGGGCGATGCCGGCGACGAGCAGGGTCAGACCGAGGACCACGAGGAGCAGCTTCTCCGGGTCGTCGCTGGAGACGAACCGCGAGATGAGACGGCCGTAGCGGACGGCCACGAACAGCACCGCGCCCGCCACACCGAGGGCGATCGCCAGCGTCAGACTGCCCGCCGCGAGACCGACCCCGGCCAGCAGCGCTGTGATGATCGGCAGGTAGACGGCCATGGCCAGGTCCTCCAGGACCAGGACGCTGAGGATGACCGGGGTCTCGCGGTTGCCGAGCCGCCCGAGGTCACCCATCACCTTGGCGATGACGCCGGAGGAGGAGATCCAGGTGACCCCCGCCAGGACCACGGCGGCCACCGGACCCCAGCCCATCAGCAGCGCGGCGACCGCGCCGGGCACGGCGTTGAGCGCGAAGTCCACCAGCCCGGCCGGGTACTGGGTCTTGAGGTTGGAGACCAGATCGGTGGCCGTGTACTCCAGGCCCAGCATCAGCAGCAGCAGGATGACGCCGATCTCGGCGCCGATCGCCACGAACTCCTCGCTCGCGCCCATGGGCAGCAGACCGCCCGTGCCGAAGGCGAGACCGGCCAGCAGGTACAGCGGTATCGGCGAGAAGCGGAAGCGGCCGGCGAGCCTGCCCAGCAGGCCCAGGCCCAGGATGATGGCACCGAACTCGATCAGGAAGACGGCGGAGTGCACAGGCGATCACTCCCGTCCGAGTATGGAAGCGGCCGCGTCGACGCCCTCGCGGGTGCCGATCACGATGAGCGTGTCCCCGCCCGCGAGGCGGAAGTCGGGCGCGGGCGAGGGCCGGGCCTCGGCCCGGCGCAGGACCGCCACGATCGAGACACCGGTCTCCGTCCGCATCCGGGTCTCGCCCAGCAGCCGGCCGTTCCAGTGCGAGTGCGCGGACAGCTCGATGCGCTCGGCGACCAGCCCGAGGTCGGTGGTGTGCAGCAGATTGGGGCTGTGGTGCGCCGGCATCAGCGCGTCGATCAGCGAGGTGGTCTCCGCCCCGGTCAGGTGCAGGGACTGCGCACACGCGTCGGGATCGTCCGCGCGGTAGACGTTCACCGTGCGGGTCCCGTCGCGGTGGGCGATCACCGACAGGTGGCGGTGCTCGCGGGTGGTGAGGTCGTACTGGACCCCGATGCCGGGCAGTGGCGTGGTGCTCATCCGTGGAGCAGGCACAGCTCTGTCCCCCCTTGCTTCGTGTTCGGCCGTGGTGCGGCGCAGCCTGGCGGAAGCAGGGTTCCGGATGCTGCGCGGGCTCATGGTGCCACTTCGCGCAGGGCACGGGATATGGGTGTCGGCACGGATGGACAAGGCCCCCGGCGGACGACAGGCTGAGGCGGGGACATGGATCCCGCCGCAGGTCACCGCAGGTGCGGGGCAGCTTCGGCAGGGATAGTGGAAGCAAGCGGTCCGCCGGAGCGGCGGACACCGGAGCGAGGGGAGAGACGACCGTGTCGCTGTACTGGCGGATCTTCCTGCTCAACGCGGCCGTCCTCGTCACGGCGGTCCTGCTGCTGCTCGGTCCGGTCACCGTCTCCACCCCGGTCCTCTTCGGCGAGGCCGTGGTGCTGCTCGCCGGACTGACGGCCATGCTGATCGCCAACGCCGTCCTGCTGCGCATCGGGCTGGCGCCGCTCGGCCGGCTGACCCGGGCGATGAGCGGGGTCGACCTGCTGCGCCCCGGCAGCCGGGCCCGGGTGGAGGGTCCCGGTGAAGTGGCCGAGCTGACGACCTCCTTCAACGCCATGCTGGGCCGGCTGGAGGCCGAGCGGGCCGGCAGCAGCGCCCGCGCCCTGTCCGCGCAGGAGGCCGAACGCCGACGCATCGCCCAGGAGCTCCACGACGAGGTGGGCCAGACCCTCACCGCGGTCCTGCTCCAGCTCAAGCACGTCGCCGACCGGGCTCCGGCCCCCCTGAAGGAGGAGCTCCACCAGGTGCAGGAGACGACCCGGACCAGCCTCGACGAGATCCGGCGCGTCGCCCGGCGGCTGCGCCCGGGAGTACTGGAGGAGCTCGGGCTGCACAGCGCCCTGCGCGCGCTGACGGCCGAGTTCACCAGCGGTTCGCTGACCGTGCGGCACGTGATCGCCCCCGGCGTCCCCCGACTGGACGAAGCGGCCGAACTCGTCGTCTACCGGGTCGCCCAGGAGGCCCTGACCAACGCCGCCCGGCACGCGGGCGCGAGCTCCGTCGAGGTGCACCTGGCGGGCAGGCCCGGCGGTGCGGTACGGCTGCTGGTACGGGACGACGGCAAGGGGATCGGCCCGGCCGGTGAGGGCGCCGGGATCCAGGGCATGCGGGAACGGGCCCTGCTGATCGGCGCGGACCTCACCATCGGGGGCGGCCCGCAGGGCGGCACCGAGGTACGGCTGGACGTTCCTTCCGCCGCCGCGGCCGCCGCGACCGCTCCCGCCGACGCGGCCGCAACCGCCCGGGGCCACGGGGAGGGGAACCGTTGACCACCCCGGAACGGCCGCCGACCCGTGTCCTGCTCGCCGACGACCACGCCCTCGTACGGCGCGGGGTCAGGCTCATCCTCGACGCCGAACCGGACCTGACGGTGGTCGCCGAGGCCGGGGACGGCGCCGAGGCCGTCGCCCTGGCCCGCGGCGGAGAGGTGGACCTCGCCGTCCTCGACGTGGCGATGCCCCGGATGACCGGGCTGCAGGCCGCGCGGGAACTCTCCCGGCTGCGGCCGGACCTGCGCATCCTCATCCTGACCATGTACGACAACGAGCAGTACTTCTTCGAGGCGCTCAAGGCGGGCGCGGCCGGCTACGTCCCCAAGTCGGTCGCCGACCGTGACCTCGTCGAGGCGTGCCGGGCGGCCATCCGGGACGAGCCGTTCATCTATCCCGGCGCGGAGACCACCCTCATCCGCAACTACCTCGACCGGGCCCGCCAGGGCGATCCGCTGCCCGCCCGGGCGATCACCGAGCGCGAGGAGGAGATCCTCAAGCTCGTCGCGGAGGGCCACTCCTCGAAGGAGATCGGCGACCTCCTCGTCATCAGCGCCAAGACCGTCGAGCGCCACCGCGCCAACCTGCTCCAGAAGCTGGGCATGCGCGACCGTCTGGAACTGACCCGGTACGCGATCCGGGTGGGCCTGATCGAGCCCTAGGGCCCGGCCTGATCGGCAGGACGGGCCCTAGGAATAGCACGCCGCTGCCCGCACCCCGTCCTCGTAGCTGCGAGGTGGTGCGATCCGGCCGGTGCCCCCGACCATGACGCCGGGCCGCCCGTCCGGGCGCCGTCCACAGGGGCCGGGAGGGGAAGACGTGCTGCGGTACTTGAGCAGGCTGCGGGCAGTGGTGCTGATGTGTGTGGCGGGACTGGCGCTGGCGGGTACGCCGGCGTCCGCCTCGGTCGCGGCCTCCGCCCCCGCCGGTCAGGGGGCGGCCGCCGCCGCGAAGCCGCTGTTCCAGCTGCCCTTCCCGTGCGGGACCGCCTGGCAGCTGAACACCTGGGGCCACAACCCGGCGCTGGACCTCGTCGTGGAGGGCAACACCGGATCCGACGGACTGCCCGTCCTGCCGTCCGCCGCCGGCACGGTGTCCGCCACGTACTGGACCAACGGCTCGGGCAACACCATCCAGGTCAGCCACGGCAACGGATGGTTCACGGCGTACTACCACCTGAAGGACGACCCGGCGAGGTACGTCAAGAAGGGCGACGCCGTCCAGCCGTCCACGCAGATCGGCCGCATCGGCACCACGGGCGCCTCGGAGTGGTCCCACCTGCACTACGAGCAGCGTTACCTGGCCTCCGGCGACTTCACGGACGAGACCCACCGCGTGCCCGCCCACTTCGACGGGGTCGAGTACTCGGGCACCGCGAAGGAATGGCCGAGCGTCACCAGCCGCAACTGCACCGGCACACCGGCCCCCGCCTGGCAGGACTGCCCGCCCGGCAACGTCTGCTTCTACTCGGGGGCCGACGGCACCGGCACCGTCTGCCGCTCCGCCGACGACGACCCCCGGAGCACGTGCGGGCTGCGCAGGTCCTTCTTCAACAACGGTACGACGCAGCCGGGTTACGACCACGTGCAGGTGTACTTCCGGGAGGGCGGCAGCGCCTGTCTGCACCGCGGCTGGGACGAGGGACGCGGAAACCTTCCCGCGGGCGGCCGGACCATCGACCGGTTCGAGTGGCGCGGCGAGTGCTGAGCCGGGACACCGTTCGCCGGGACGTGCCATCGTTGCCGGAACGATTGATTCCACTGGCTAACCTTCCCCTGCACCATCGGGGAAGGAAGCAGCGTGGACAGCATCATCGTCGTTCCGGGGCCCACCATGTCCCCGGCCGCACAGATCCGCCTGGCACCGGGGCAGACCCTCCGGTTCGGCCGCGGACCCGCCGACAGCGGCGGAAGCAGCAACACCGTGCAGATTCAGCACACCCGGAACACTCCGCACGCCCCGCACATGCTGTACGTCCCGCACGCCGGCGTCTCGCGCTCCGCGGGGGAGATCACCGCCACCGGCACGTACTGGTCGCTGAGCAACTTCTCCCGCTCGGCGACGTACGTGGTCGAGAACCCCGAGGGCGCCGGCGAGCACATCAAGATCGGCCCCGGCCGGCTGGAGGCACCGGTCCCGTTCGAGTTCGCCCGGATCGTCCTGCCCGCCGGCTCCGAACTGCTCACCCTGGACGTCTGGGCGCCGCGCCACGACTACGCCGACCGGGACGAGCCCGGCGAGCTCGCCGGGGAGCCGACCGTACTCGCCTTCCCGCTCGACCGTTCCAGCCGCTACTTCCTGGTCCTCACCGCGCTCTGCGAGCCGCGGCTGCGCGGCGAACCGCACGCGCCCCTGCCCACCGTCGAGCAGGTGGTCGAACGGCTCAAGCCGTCCTGGCCCGCCGCCAACCGCGCCGCCGTGCAGTGGAACATCGACTACCTCGCGGTCAAACTGCGCCTCAAGCCCGGCCCCGACACGGCGGAACCGGGGCCGCGGCTGGTCGGCAAGAAGGAGACCCTGGTCTCGCTGGCCCTGCGCTTCGACCTCGTTCGCGAGCAGGACCTGGCGGCCCTCCCGGCCGCCCCGACCGGTACCGGCCGCTGACCGGCCGGGCCGGGTACCCCGGCGCCCTCACGGTCCCGGACGGCTACCGGATCGGCCCCTGGATCGTCGGGCACCCGCTGGGAGCCGGCGCCTTCGGCAGCGTGTACGCGGCCCGGCGCGCATTACCCGAGCCGGGCCTGCCCGGCCGTGCCGCGCTCAAGGTCCTGCCGACCGGCACCCGCACCCCGCGCCAGCTGCGCCACCTGAGCGAGCTCGCCGACCGCGAGACCGAGGTGCTGCGCCGGGTCCGCACCCCCCGGCTGATCCGGCTGTACGAGGTGCTCACGATCGACGACCCCGCCCGGCCCGAACTCGACGGCGCCACCGTGCTCGTCCTGGAGGAGGCGGCGGGCTCCCTGGACACCCTGCTCGCCGACGGAGTGCCGCCGGCCGGTCCCGCCCTCCTCGCCCAGGTCTGCGAGGGCCTCGACCAACTCCACCGGGCGGGCTGGGTGCACGGCGACCTCAAGCCGGGGAACGTCCTGCTGATGGCGGACGGCTCGGCGCGGCTGGGCGACTTCAACATGGCCGCGGAGCTGGACGGCACGCACGCCTACTCACCGGCCTTCGCCACCCCCGACTACACCCCGCCCGACCTGCTCTGGGCGGAGGTCGGCGAACGCGGGACGAAGGTCCGCCCGTCGGCCGACATCTGGGCCTTCGGCGTGCTGGCCCACGTCGTCCTGACCGGCTCGCTGCCGCTGCCCGGCGGCACGCCCGGCGCCCGCCGGGACGCGGCGCTGCGCTACGCCCGGGGCGAGGAGGAACTGCGCCTGTCGCCGGAACTTCCGGAGCACTGGCGGGACATCGTCCGTGACTGCCTGGCCCGAAGACACGAGGACCGTGCCCCGCACACCGCGGCCTCTCTGCTGCGCCGGGTGCAGGCCGCGGCCGCCGGCCGGGCGCCCGCTCCCGGCAGCGCCCCGCCTGCACCGCGCGCTCCCGGGCCGCGGCGGCGCCGCCGCGTGCTGCTCGCGGCCGGGACGGCGGCGCTCGCGGGCCTGGGCGCCGCATGGGGCTCGGGCCTGCTCACCCTCGGGGGCTCCGCCGAGGCGGTGGGGTACGACCGGTGCCGGCGCGGGGCCGTCTGCTTCTTCTCCGAGGAGGACGGCCGGGGCGAGATGTGCGCCTGGGTCGACGGCGACGCCGACTGGATAGACGGCCCGGCCCCCTGCTCCTGGACAGCGCGCAGCGCGCCCCGCTCGGTCCACAACAACGGCTTCGACCTCACCGAGGGGGCCACCAAGGTCGATGTCCTCTACTACGCGCAGCCTGCCGAGCAGGAGCTGCTGGGCTGCGTGGAGGTGGGGACCAGGGGCAATCTGAGCGGGTCGCTCCGGCCGCCCCGCTCCCACGCCTGGGTCCGGAACTGCTGACGGACAGTGCCGTCCCGGAATGCGCCGCGGTCCAGGAAGGCGACACCCCCTGGGGGCCGACACCCGCACGGCCACCCGCCCGGGACGCACCCGACGGGAAGCCGGGCGGGTCTATTCGACGACCCGGGCGAAGCGGGCCCAGTCCGTGAACTCCCAGTCCCAGCGCCGGCAGACCCGTTCGCGGGGGAGGTCCTCGGAGGAGGGATCGAGGAGCAGGAGCTTGGCGTGCCGTCCGTCGCCGACCACCACGGCGAGCAGGTAGCCGCCCGGGGCCGTGAGCATCAGCGACATCTCGTTGTTCGTCATGGCGAACCGGGCATCGGGCCGGTCGACCTTCTTCACCTCGATCCGTACGGGCCGGGCCTCGGCGTCCGTCCCCTCCAGGTCGTAGCCGACGTTCTGGCCGCTGACGTCGCTCAGGTTCCAGCCGCGGCCGCCCAGGAACTCCATGGTGGCGACCTCGGCGGTGCGCCAGCGTTCCATGACGACGGGGAAGGAGCTTCCCGGCCCGGGGGTGTCGCCGGCACCCGTACGGGGCGCCGGCGCCGGGGCGGGGAGCGCGGCGGGTTTCGCGGCCGGGGTCCCGGAATCATCCGTCACGGCTTCCACGAGCTCTCGCTCCGCCGGGGCGAGGGTCCGGCCGTGGGTGCGCGCCAGTTCCCCGAAGTGCCGGCCCAGCCGGCCCCGGAGGGCCTCGGACAGCCCGGAGGCCCCGGGTCCGCTCACCACGCCGGTGAAATCGAGCGTGCGCAGCCCCAGTACGGCCTTCGCCGCCCTGGCGGCCGCCTGATTGCGCTGTGCGTACAGGGCGGCGGGCGCCCCGGCCGGGAACAGCACGGGCACGTCCTGCGGTTCGAGGGGCAGGCTCGAGTACGCGAAGGACGGGCGGCGCGCCGTCATCTCCTCCCGCAGCGCGGTGAGGAGGACGGTGGCCGCGGAAGTTCCCGCCGAGACCAGGAGGCTGCGGATGTCCTCGCCTTCGAGGAGCAGCTCCCACAGTCGCTCCGACACCGGGTCGCCCGGACTGCGCAGCCGGTCGGCGAGGGCCCGGGCCGCGTCGGCCAGGACCTGCCGCGTCGACGCGTCCGCGACCACGGCGTGGGTACGCGACGGGTCGGTGAGCAGGTCGCCCGACACCACGACCGGCAGTCCGACCTCGTCGTCGAGCGGGAGGAAGCAGGCGAGCCTTCCGCGGACGCCCGTCATCGCCAGGGCGCGCGCGTTGAGCGGAACGGCGACCGTCGCGGTGCCGTGCACCAGTACCCCGAACCGCGCGTCGCCCTCGTGCAGGCGCAGGACGACCTCGGACGGCCCGCGATCGACCTGGACGTGCCGGGTGCCGTGGGCCGACCGGGTCTCGATCCGTGTCACGTTGCGCAGGAACAGGGCGCTGACGGGGTCGATGGCGTCCAGCCCGCCGTCGGAGCCGGGACGGCAGGTGATGGTGAAGCCGGTGCCCTCGGTCCGGCCGCCGTCGCGGATGTCCGAGGGAATCCGGATCAGCGGCAGCGGGGCACCGGCGGGCTCGCCGAGGAGGGCCGCCGAGGCCGCCTTGTCGAAGGTGAAGGCAACGCCGGCCGAGCGGACCTCGATACGGGTGGCCAGGGCGGCCAGCGATTTGAAACCGATGCCGCGGTAGCCGATCGAGCCGCCCCCGCGGAGTTTGGTCGAGCTGGCGCTGCGGCACAGCGCTTCGACGTCGCCCGCGTGGAGGAGCCGTCCGTCGTTGCTCCAGGTGTAGCGGCCGTCGCCGAGGTCCTCCACGACGACGTTGACCGATCCGGCGTCGTCCGAGTTCTGGAGGAGCTCGTAGGGCACCCGGTTGCGATAGGTGTCCGCGAGGAGGTCCTCCATGCGGGCGATCTCACCGAACAGGCCGGGGGCCTGGGCATGTTCACGGACGAGGGTGTCCTGCAGGGCGAGCAGGTGGCGTGCCAGGTCGCTCACAGGTCGTCCGCATCCACGATCCGGACGAGGACGCGGGCGGGCGGCCCGGCGTACTCGTCGAGGTCGTCACCGGCGTCGGCGATCCACCGGGGCCTGCGGGCGGGCAGCTTGCCCGACTCGCCCACGGGGATGCTGCCGTAGAGACTGATCTCCCGCTTGCCGAGGAGGAAGCCCCCTTCCTCCAGGACCTCGACGACCAGTCCGGGCATGCTCACCTCGAAGGGGCACTCGTCCTCGAGCGTCGAGTCCTCGTCCCGCCAGTCGTCGGCGGCGAGGTGGGCGGCGAGCAGTTGGCCGGGAGTGCCGAAGTCGGCGGTGCCGGCGAGGTGCACCCGCAGCTGCGCGTCGTAGGTGTCGCGCAGGACGTGGGCGCTGCTCGTGGTGACCGTGAGCCGTACCCCGGCGTGCGTCGATTCGTCGATCACCTCGACCGGGAGCACGGAGAACTTCTTGGCGGGGAGGGCGAAGTCGGAGTCGATCTCCTCCACGTCGAGGGCGGTGATCCGGAGCGTGATCTCCTCGGGCGTGAGCGGCGTCTTGCACTCCCAGGAGCTGCTCTTCTCGGAGAAGCGCTGGGGACGCTTGGAGACCTTCTTCACCGTCTCCATCAACACCCGCTTGTAGCGGGGTGCGGTGGGAGAGCCCGTGCGGCCGACGGCGAGGAGGAGTGCGGGGGCGTAGTCGCCGCCGCTGAAGCGGTCGGACCAGTCCTCACCGAGGAACCGGGCCGTTCCGGAGAGCGCGATCTCCTGGAAGTGGTCCTTCTTGCCGTAGGTCGTGGTGACCAGGCGGGCTTCGATCTCGTCGATCTGCCAGCCCAGGAGGGACAACGACAATTCGTCGACCTCCAGCTCCAGCGGCTGCACCGTCTTGTTCTTGTCGCCCACTGCTCTGCCCGTCCTCCCCTGAAACCCACGTTCCGTGAACCGGACCAGGCCCGGCAGAGGGACAATAGCGCCTGGTCGGAGTCCCGGGCCTACGGGTACGGCCGCACCCGTTCAGCGGACGCCGGGCGGGGGCGGCGGCGCCGGCACGGGCGCGGGCTTCGGGGACGGGATCAGGTGGTCGAAGGCCAGGCCGCTGGAGGTCTCGCCGCGGCCCGCACCGCGGCGCGCGCTCAGCCAGACGGTCACCTGACCGTCCTGGCCGCGGGTCCGGTTGAAGGCCACCGTCAGCCGCGAGCCCCCCTGCGGGACCTCCTCCTCGTTGACGTAGTAGGCCGAGGGTCCGGTCTGCGGCGCAGTCGCGTCCAGGCCCTCCCGCAGCAGTTCCGTCCGCGGCCGGACCGCACTGCCGTCGACGGCGTGCGGCATGGCGGCCCGCCGGAGCCGCACCGAGCGGCGGTTCTCGCCCGTGTGCACCGCGATGAAGGGGATCCAGTGCTCGGGCACGGAGTTCATCGCCCGGTACGCCACCGGGGCGCGCGGTGCCTCACCGGGCGCCGGCGGGTCCTGGAGCCGGAGCCGGTGGGCCGTGCTCTCGGCGGACATCTCACTGCCGCGCCGCGGCTCGCCCGTCGCCGTACGGACCGTCTGCTCGAGCCCCCAGACCAGGTTGGCCTGCTCGTCGCGGACCATGAGCACCTCCTCCAGCACCGGCCCCTCCGCGACGGTGGGCGCGCCCGGCGGCAGCAGCAGGACGGGCCGCTCGGCCGCCGGACCGCCCGGGGCGGGGCCGCCCGGACCCGGCTCGCCTCCCGCTGGACGGGGCGCGTCCAGCGGGTCCAGGCTGAACATCGTCCAGCGCCGGCGCGGGTCACCGGTCCCGGCGGGGGCCGGGGTGATCCACAGCTTCGTGCCGAACACGTCGGTCACGCTCAGCCCGCGCACCGAGGCCAGGGTGCCGGACGGCAGGTCGCACGGCAGCTGGTACCAGTCGTTGCTGTAGACGAGGGCGAACTCCAGGAAGACCAGCCGGGCCAGGTCGGTGCTGTCCGGGCGCACCGCCGCGAAGTTGGTGCGCCCGTCCTCCACCGCCCACCAGCGGGGGAGCGGCATGCCGGAGAACCGGACGGGGGTGGGGAACACCGTGCGGTGGACGGGGGCGGGGGCGGGCGGGGTGCCGCCGAGCGGGCCGCCGCGCCGGTCCAGCGAGAAGGCGTGCCAGTCCAGTTCGCCCCCGGGGTACTCCGGCGCGGTCAGGACCTGCTCGCCGTCCGGTGCCGCCACGGCCACCGAGAAGCGGTGCTCCAGCCGGCCGGGGTCCCAGGCCGGTGCGGCTTCGGGACGGTCGATCAGCGTGTCGAACCAGGCGGTGAACTCCCTCCCGCGGGCGTTCAGTTCCTCGTAGTGGAGGTGGAGGATGTCGACGATCCCGTCCGAGGCCAGGTGAGCGGCGCCGTCCTTGAGGTGGCGGTAGAGCAGGTAGCCGTCCATCTGGCGGCCCGCGGCGGCCTGCAGGGTGGCCCACACCTCCGGGTGCGCCACCCGCGCGGTGTCCGCCGGGTCCTCGGGATCGGGCAGGACGACCGGGTACCGGGCGACGTACTGCCCGCGGAAGTCCTCCACCGCGGCCAGTTCCAGGTCCCGGATCAGCTTCAGCCAGCGGTGCCCCATCGTCAGCCGCAGGTCGAAGGAGACCGGGTCCGGGCCGAACCGGAAGGCCAGCGGGCGGCGTTCGGCCACGGACTCCAGGGGCCGGGCACCGGACAGCGCTTCCACCGGGCCCGTCGGCGGACGGTAGCGGGTGGGCGGCGCAGCGCTCACCGAGTACGTGGCGGTCACCGGCGAGCCGGCGTCCGAGGCCCGGAACTCGCCGAACTGCCACTGCCGGGTGAGCATCCACAGCGGGTCGCGGATCTCCGCCCGCAGGGCCCGGGTGAAGTCGGCGGTACGGGGTCGGCCCTCCAGCCGGTTCCACACACCGACGGTGGGTTCGTGGCGCTCGTCCAGGGCGCGCGGGAACTCGATCCGGGCCGGTTCAGTCATGGGCCGTCGCCTTCCAGCGGAGGTTTCCGAGCGCCAGATCGGTGCTGACGGTGATCGGTTTGCGGGTCGCGGACATGACCGTGGCGGGCAGCAGCTGCGCGTACGCGGTGTCCTCCAGGTGGGCCGGTTCCACGGCGCGGGCCCGGGCCAGGTCGAAGGTGTCGGCGATCGCGGCGAGCAGGTCCCCGGTGCTCCAGTCGCCGTCCGGGCGCGGCGGCGCGACCAGCAGCATGGCCTGCGGGGGCTCCGAGTCCGGGCCGTCGTAGTGGACGGCGATCCCGGTGGTCTCGTGCCCGGTCGGCACCACCTCGGTCCATTCGTCGAGGAGGAGACCGCAGGCGCCGGTGACACCGGGCAGCGGCTGCGCGGTGCGGGCCGCGTAGTGCGCGGTGTAGAGCACGCGGTCCTCGTCGAGCGCCCGCCGCCGCCGGGGATCCTTGGGGAAGTCCATCGCCAGCCAGTGGTCGCCGGGCCGGTGGGGCAGCTGGACGGGGAGCAGCCGGGGCTCCTCCCGGGTGACGGTGAGGCCGCCATAGCCGTTCAGGGCGTCCGCGAGGACCACCGTCTTCTCCCACAGCCGGGGTTTGTCCCGGATCCGGGCCATGCCGTGGAGCCAGTCCTCCACGGGGAAACTGCGGGGCGCGGGCGGGTCGCTGCGCAGGTGGGCGATCAGCGCGTCGCTGTCCCGGAGGGCGGCACGCCAGTCCGCGGCGAGCGCCTCGGACGGGGTGAACTCGGGTACGGCGAGCACGTCCTCGCCGAGCAGGGCCTTGAGGGCGTCCAGCCCGGCGCGGACCCGGTCGGGTCCGGTGACCGCGGCGTCGTACGCCCGCAGGCACTGCTCGGCGGCGCCGATCCGGCCGTCCGCCTCCTCCAGCAGGCCCCGGGTGCGGGCGAGCAGTTCACGCGCCTGCACCACCACCCGGTCGCCGTACGGGATGAGGTCGAGCCCCACCGGGTCGAGGTCGCCGAGCGGCAGCAGCGCGGCGACCTCGGCGAGCAGGCCCGACAGGGTGGTGCGGGCGGTCTCCCGCACCGCGCCGAGGTCGGCCTGCCGGTCGGCGAACTCCTGGCGGCGGGAACGCAGGACGGCGCGGTAGAGGGCGGGCGGCTCGGGGGACGGGTCGGCCGGTACGGTGCGCAGCAGCCGCTCGGCCTGCCGCAGCAGGCGGTACCGCTCCGCGTCGGGGACGTCCCGCGGCAGCCGGTCGTACTGCTCCAGCAGTCCGTCCGCCTGCCGCAGGGCCCGGTCCATCCGGGCGGCGGTCCCGGCGACGGCCGCGAGCACGTCGGTGAACACCTGGCGGCGCCAGACGGAGAGCTCCGCCCAGCCGCTGCGGAGCAGGCCGAACCGGCCGGCCCCGGCGGCGAGGTCCGCGTACCCGGCGAGGAACTCGTCGATGCGGTGCAGCAGTTCGGTGCGGGCCGCCGGTGGCGGCGGTCCTGCCGGGAGCAGCGCTCCGAGCCCGTCCCGGAACTGCGCGGTGCGGGTCCTGAGCTCCGTGAGGGACTCCAGGACCCTGGCGGGGCGCTCCCGGCGCAGGTGCACGGCCTCGTCGGCGGTGCGGTCCACCGGTACGGTGCCGGCGCCGGGCATCAGGTCGGTGGCGCGCAGCGGCCGGGAGGTGGTCAGCAGCCCCCGCAGCGCACCGATCAGGGGGGCGAGTTCGAAGAAGGTGATCTTCCCGGGGACCCGGCGGGTGTAGTGGATGACGGGGCGGGCGTCGGGCCGGGGCGGGAGGAGCGCGCCGAGCAGTTCGCGGACGATCCGGTCGTCGAGGTCGCCCGTCGAGGCCTCTCCGGCGGGCCGGACCGCCCACAGCAGTTCGACGGCCTGCAGCCCGAGCTCCGCCTGGGTGATCACGCGCTCGCGGGGCGCGCCGGAGACCGGGTCGGTCCAGGTGACCTGGACCGCCACGTCCTCGGGGTCCGGCAGCAGTCCCGTGAGCCAGTCGTTGACGGCGGGTTCGGCGCGCGCCCGGGGGCTGTTGCGGACGGCCGCCCCGGCGCCGTGGTCGGGGCCGAGGCCGGCGGTGAGGTGGAGCGCCAGCCGGTGGGTGAGGGTGGTGCCGCTGCGCGGGGTGCGGACCACCTCCGGGTCGGGTGGGAAGCCCTCCTTCGCGTACGCGTCCAGGGTGGCGGCGGCGCGCTCGGCGTTGCCGAGGAGCGTCTGGTGGGTGCTCTCGGCCACGGCGAGATCGGCCAGCGCGTCGTGGATGTCCAGGAGGTTCCGCAGCTCCGCGTCCATGGCGTCGCGCTGGCGTCCGGTCGCGTCCTCGGGAAGGCCGTCGGCGCCGTACGGGTAGTGGACCAGGCCGTCCCGGGTGGCCCGGCGGACCAGCTCCAGACCGTCCACCACGGTGCGGGCCTCGACCAGCCGGACCTCGTCGGGCGACGCGGGCCCGTCCGACAGGCGGCCCGCCCGCAGCGGGAACGCACCGCGCAGCAGGGGGACGAACCGGTCGAGCTCCACGTCGGGATGGCCCTCGTGCAGGCCGCGTTCGAAGATGCGGCCGAGCATCCCGCCGGGCGACTGGCCCTGCCGGAGCCCGTCCAGCAGGGCGAGGGCGGTCCGCACGCGCCCCGAGCCGAGGTCCACCGCGAAGGCGGCGGTGCCCTCCCGGTGGCCGTTGGCGAGGTAGCCCGCGCGCAGCACGGCGGCCGTCGCGGCCTGCGCCGGGGAGGGGGCGTGGATCCAGCCGCCGTTGCGCGGGTCGTGGGGGAGGGCGGCCGCTCCGAAGACGTCCCGGAGCTCCTGCGGCACCGGAGCCTCGTCCAGGAGACCGGTGCGCGGGGTGACGTCCTCCAGCCAGCCGTACGCCCCCAGGTGGAGGCCGCGGCGCGGGATGCCGGCGCCGTCCGGCCCGTACCGCAGGTCCATGAGCTTCTCGGTCGCAAGGCCCAGCCGCCAGGCGTCGAGCCGGTAGGTGGCGCAGTCCAGGTGCTCGGTGACGAGGCGCTCCAGCCGGGCGGTGGGGAGTTTGGCCAGCAGCTCCAGCGCCTCGACGACTTCCCGGAGTTCGGCGGTGGCGGGATGTCCGGCGGCCAGGGCTGCGGGAACGAAGCGGTGCAGCGGTTCGCCGTTGCCGGTGATCTCCGGCGCCGGGGCGTACAGCTGGCGGTACCGGCTCTCGCTGGGCAGCAGCACCTCCGGCTGCTCCGGGTCGTCGGCGATGTGGATGAACGGCGGGTCGGCGGGGGAGGGGGCGGGCAGACCCCGGGCGAGGGCGAGCCGCCGGCCCGTCTCCACCCAGGTGACCAGGACGGCGTGCCGCAGCAGCAGGTGGAGCAGGGCGGCCGGGCGGGCGTCGTCCTCGAAGCCCGTTTCCTGCCGGACGGCCTCCAGGTCGGTCCCCGCGTGCCCGGCGAGCCACTGGAGGTAGTTCCGGGCGGGCGCGGTGGTGTACGGACGGACCGGCCGGGTCTCGGACGGCGGCCGGTCGTCGACGAGCGGGCCGAGCAGCGGATGCTGGCCGTCCGTGAACAGCCGGCCGAGCAGGTCAGGGTCGGCGCCGTCGGCCCCCAGCCGGGTGAGCAGGGCCCGGACCGGTTCGGCCATCCGCAGCTGTTCCAGGGCGGAGACGACCAGATGGCCCTGACCGCCCAGGTCCTCCCGGTTGAACAGGTCGTCGACGGACTGGGCGTACCGCTGGTGGAACTCGGCCGAGGACGGGTGCAGGCCGAGGATGTCCAGCAGCTGCCGGTGGGTGTCGCGGTCGGCGGTGCCGAGCCGGGCCACATGCGCGGTGGCCTTCTCCCAGTCCGCGGCGGCCTCGGTGAGCACCCGGTGGAGCCCGGCCCGGTGCCGGTCCGGTCCGGGCCAGGTCAGCTGTCCGAAGGCGGTGGTGACCAGGATCCCGTACGGCTGGCGGCCGATCCGGACCACCGGCAGCGGGCCGCGCCCGGAGACGTGGCGCAGGAAGAAGTCCCGGGTCTGCGCGATCGTCTCCTCGGACAGCATCGGGTGGAGCACGGTCCGCAGGTGGCTGCCCCAGGTGGCGGGCCACAGTGCGGTGTTGGCGGCACGGGCCTCGCGCAGATCGGTGCCGTCGGCGTGCGGGACTCCGGTCAGGGCCGCGGGATCGATACCGAGGAGTTCGGCGAGCCACCGGCCGTCGGTCCGGGCCGCCCGGTCCCCGGGCTGCGTGTCCGCGGAGAGGCCGTGGACCGCCCGGCGCGCGGCCTCCGTCTCCCGGCGGGGGTCCGGGCCGGCCGCGGTCTCCTCGGAGTTGTTGGTGGGCGTGCCCTGGGGGAGCAGCGCGAACCCGGCGGGGCTGCGGACCTGGTGGCCGATCAGCTCGGCCAGCTGCCCGGCGGACTCCTCGGGGGTGGCCCCGGTGCGCAGTCCGAGGACCACCAGCCGGTGCAGACCCGTGCGGAGGGTGTCGTCCAGCGGGATGCGTACGGCCATCCCGGCGGCGACCGCCGCGTCGAAGTCGGTCAGCCAGGCCAGGGCGGGCGGCACGCGCAGGGCGCCCGTCCCCTCGTCCACCCGCAGCTGTTCCTCGCGCGGGGTGGCCGGGTCGGGGCCGACGGGCAGCGGACCGGTGACCGGTGCGCCGGTGGCCCGGCAGACCAGCCGGCCGTCGCGGTAGCCGAACACCTCGAACCGGTCGGGCAGCAGCACGGCCTCGGCCGGGCGGGTCCACGACTGCGGGGCGACCTCCGCGTCGGGCGGCGGCGGGACGACCAGGAAGGCCACCGCCACCTCGTTCGCGGCGGTGAGCGGGGCGCCCTCCAGGCCGGCCGGAGGGCGGGCCCGGACGGCGGCCGCGCGGCCCGGTCCGACGGCGGCGAGCAGGGCCGCGTCGGCGGTCCGGGTGCGCCCGCGGTCGCCGTGCGCCTGCCAGACGGCGGTCCAGTACGCCACGGTGGCCGGCCGGTCCCCGGCCGGCAGCGCCCGCTCGGTGGTGATGACCAGGACGGTGGTGCCCGCCAGGAGGCCGGACGGCCGGTCGGCGGGGTTCGCGGGCACGTGGGTGCGGATCAGATGGGCGGCCCGGCCCTGCGCCACCCGCCCGGTCAGTTCCTGCCATGCGGCCCGCTCGCCCCCGGGCTCACCGGCCGCCCGCCACAGGGCGGTCCAGTAGGCGGTGACGGCACCGAGCTCGGCCCGGGTCGGCAGGGGCTGGACGCCGTCCACCGACCACTCGTCCGGGAAGATGCGCACCAGCAGCTCGGTCGCGGTGAACCGGGTCTCCAGCCGGACCGGCCCCAGCAGGACCGGGTGGGTGCGGGCGAGGTCAGCCACGGGGCAGCATCTCCTGTGCGTGCACGGCCATCATGACCGGGGCCTGGAACAGCATGTAGGCGACGTCGGCGGAGTCGAGGCCGGCGTGCCAGGACCGCAGCGCGGTGTCCTCACCGTGCTGGGCGGTCTTCTCCTCGTCCTCCGCCGGGTCGTCGACGTCCACGAGCTCGACGACGGGCGTGGCGCCGTCCAGGGCGATGAACCCGCGCCGCCCGCCCGGGTCCAGGTCCTCCCAGGTCAGGTCGTTCCACACCTCCACCTTGACGGGCGCTCCGTCGTCGGCACCGAACCGCGGCTCCCCCGGGCGCTCCTGCAGGACGAAGAACCAGCCCGGATCCACGGCGTTCCCCCTGGCCTCCGCCGCCGTCAGGTCGAAGCCCAGCAGGGTGATGTCCGGCTCGACCCGCGCCTCGTGGATCGGCAGCCGGATCTCGTCGGTACCGGGCCGCTCGGGGTCGCGCGGGGTGACGGGAGACCGCTCTCGCCTGCGGTCCGGCTGCTCGTTGCTCGGGTTCCAGCGGGCCCGGTGGGCGTAGACCGCGGTGTGCGGGTACTTCCTGAGCAGTTCGCCGCGGATCACGAGGACCAGCTCGTCCCGTTTGCGCGCCGGGTCCGGCTGCCGGTGGTCGTGGGCGCCGAGTTCGCTGCGCGCCTCCCACCGGTGGAGGGGCGGGATGTCGTACAGCCGCTCGCGGCGGGCGGCTTCGCCCTCCTCCGGTACGGAGGCGGCCGCGCGCGGGTCCCAGAACTGGCGGAAGGGAGTGCCCTGCTGGTCGGTCGGGTACTCGCGCCACAGCAGCTCGCGGGCCAGCTCGTGGTTGAGGCCCACCATGAACGCCTCGATGAACTCCTGGTCCGTGTCGAGGAGGGTGACCGTGTTCACCGGGACCCGGTCGAGGTGGGGCACGAAGGACTCGGCCGAAAGGGCCAGCAGCGCCTCGTACATCGGCAGGTCGATCACCGGGTACGCCATGACCTCCAGGAACCGCTCGGCGAACGGCGCCAGTCGGGGGGCGTCGAGGCGGACCGTGCTCAGCAGGGTGCGGGGCACGGTGGTGGCCGCGTCGAGTCCGCCGAGCACCCGCCCCGCGGTGCCCGTCACGTCGAGGGGGCCGGGCACCGGAGTGCGGGCGGAGGCGGCGGCCGTGCCCCAGCCCTCGTACAGGTCGCTCAGCCCCAGCTTGAAGCGGCGGGCCTGCTCGCTGTCGACGGGATCGGGTCCGGCAGCGGTGGCGGCGGCCGGCACCCGGGGAACGGGCGGGGTGGCCCCGGGGCGGCGCAGTACGAAACCGGGGCTGACCGGGAGGGACTTCACCGGGTCGGGCAGCGGATGGGGCCGGATGATCCGGTCGACCTGGACCGGGGTCACCACGGCGGCCGGGACGGCCTTCTCGGGAGCCGCGGTGACCAGCTCCGGCTCGGTGTCCATCCGCGGCAGCAGCGCCTCCGGCGGGTGCTCTTCGGGGAAGTCCATGCTCCGCATCAACCGTGACCCGGGCCGGGTGATCCGCCGCATGGCCGCCGAGACCGGAGCGGCGGCGATCCGGCTGGTGGCCACCTTGAACCCGGCCGTGACCTGCTCGGTCCCGCCCTGCGGACCGGCGGCCACGGCGGCGGCCGGGCGGGACACCGGGACGGTGACCCGGGGGTGGGCCGGAGCGGTGAGCGCCAGCGCCCGGCCCACCGGGCGCGCCGTCGCCCGCACGGCCCGCAGGCCCGGCCCGCCGGGGGGCGGGGGCGGCGGTCCGAGGTGCCGGTCCTGCAGCCGCAGCCCCACCTCGCAGGCCAGCTGGGCGGCGCGGATCCGGTGGTTGACGTCCACCAGGTCACCGACCTGCGCCCAGGCCGCGGCCATGAACTCCTCCTGCCGGGCCTGCACCACCTGCGTGCCGAAGTTGGCGGCGATCCGGAACCTCGGGTCGAGGTTGAGCCGGTGCACCCAGTTCCGGTCGTACGGCAGCGGGCTGCCGTCCGCCGCCCGCAGCAGCCGGGAGGTGCGGGCGGGCCAGCGTCCGTACAGCGGCGGGGTGATGACCGGGTCGACGCCGTCGGCCGGTTCGGCGCCGGTCGCGGCGGCGGGGCCGAGGGGCGCGGCCAGCCGGGCGTGCGCCTGGGCGGGCGGCAGCCGGGGGTAGTCGTCGGCGAGGTTGATCAGGGCGGCCAGCGCCTCCTGGAAATCGTGCGGGTAGCGGCCGGCGGGCGGGCGGTGCCCCTCCGCCTCGGTGAACCTGCTGTCCCAGTTGTCCCAGTCGTCGTGCGGGCGTACGGCCTTCAGCGCGCCGCCGAGCTTGAGCACGCCGCCGATGGACGGCGGGGTGGTGATGCCGGGCAGGGCAGGGCCGGGCTTCTCGTGGACGTCGACGTCGCGGCGGCCGACACCGGGATCGGCCTCGGCCGGGTCGAGGAGCCGGACCAGGTACTCGAAGTCGCCGGCCGTGCCGGTGCGGAAGGACCAGCGGTGGTAGTAGGGCAGCCGGGTGTCCTGGCGGCCCGGTTCCCAGCCCGGATCGGTGGCCCCGACCCCGTCCTGGGCGAGGCCGAGCCCGGCCCGCCGCCCCGATTCGAAGGCCGGGACCAGGAAGGCGTGGTAGGTGGTCAGCGGCCGCAGCCGGCGCGGGCAGACCAGTCGCGAGCAGGCGTCGTCGGGACTGGTCCGCAGCAGCTGCCCGAGGGCCTCCAGGGGCCCGTCCATCACCTCGGTGAGCACACCGCCGGTCCCCGCGAGGTCGCCGTTGACGTGTACGTGCGCCCAGGCGCCGAGCTGGGCGACCGGCGGCAGCGTACCGACGTCCGCGACGACGATGTACGGCAGCGGCCCCTCCGCGGGCCCGCCCTCGCGGAACTCGCCGCCGGACGCGTCCTGCGGGTCGGCGGCACCGGCCAGCACGATCAGGGCGAGCCACGGGCACAGCCGGTTGGCCCCGTCCGGCACGGCCGGGCTGTACTGCCAGGGGAAGTCCTCCTCGTAGAACTCGATGTGCGCGAGGAAGTTGGGTTCGGCGTCGGTGACGGAGGGCTGCGGCTCGGTACGGGAGATCGCGCGCGGGTCCACACCCACCACGTCCCCCGGACCGTAGAGCTGCACCGGCTGGGTCAGCGTGCGGTCCACCGTGCGGTCCGGGCCCTCCCCGGTCAGCCGCAGGGTGACCGGGATCCGCGGGCGGCTCCCGGACCCCGCGGCCGCGTCCTGCGTGATCCGCGTGGTGAGGCCGGTGCGCAGCCAGGGCAGGAAGGAGTACGCGTTGGACGTCACGAGCCGTCTCCGGTGCGGAAGAGTTCGGTGCCGCGCGTGAGTTCGTCGGTCTGCGGATCGGCGGCGGCCAGGCCCGACCGCACGGTTCCGCCGGTGACCAGGACCTCCGTGGCGGACAGCGCGGCGGCGGCGAAGGCCCAGCGGCCGGTGGCCAGCCCGGCCGCGGGAGCCCAGCTGTCGTCGGCGGTGCCGTAGACGAGCACGCTCTGGAATCCGGCGGCGTCCTCGGGGCCGGCGGCGCCGCCGATCACCAGCACCCGGTCCGGCCCGAGGGGTACCGCCCGGTGGTGTCCGCGGCCCCCGCGCACCTGCCTGCCGGGCGTCCACTTCCGGGTGGCGAGGTCGTACCGCTCGGCGTCGATCAGGGCGTACGGGTCGTAGGTGCCGTCGCCGGGTACCCCGGGGGTGCTGCCCCCGATCACCAGGGCCGTGGTGCCCGACAGCCGCACTGCCTGGTGGCCGCTGCGCGGCCGGGCGAGGTTCCCGGTCGGTGCCCACGCCCCGGTGGACGGGGCGGACGAGGACGGGGTGTAGAGCTCGCAGAAGGCGAGGGCGGCCTCCCGGCCGGGGGCGATGGGCGCGGTACCGCCGCAGACCAGGACCCGGCCGTCCGGGAAGGCCAGCGCGGTGTGACCGCCGCGGGCGTCGTTCATCGCGCCCAGCGGGGTCCAGCTGCGGGTGCCCGGATCGTAGAGCTCGGCCGAGGACAGCGCCCGGGCCGAGTCCCCGGACCGGACCGTGTAACCACCGCTGACCAGCACCTTGTTGTCGGCGGTCCGGACGGCGGCATGGCCCCAGCGGGCCTCGTGCAGGTCGTCGGCCGGGGTCCAGGTGTTGGTCTTCGGGTGGTAGACGGCGGTGGACCCGAGCGCGGGCGAGATCCCGGGCGCGGCGGTGCCGCCGGTGACCAGCACGTCGCCGTCCGCGAGGAGGGTGGCGGTGTGCAGCCGGCGGCCGCCGCCCGGGACCTGGCCCGCGGCGCTCCAGGTCCCGGCGTCGGCCGGGGTGGCACCGGGGGTGAACAGCCAGGCCTTGGCGAGGGCGGCGGACCGGCCGTCGGCCCCGGCCACCACGAGGACCTGTTTCTTCTCGTTGCCCAGCGGCACGGCGGTGTCGTACTGCCCGTACCAGCAGGCCGCCTCGGGCAGGTCGCCCTGGGCCGTCCACTGCCCGGTGGCGGCCCCGGTGATGGTCGTGGTCATGGGGTGGGTTCCTCCGTCGTCGCCCTCGGTGGGGTCACGGGATGGGTCGCCCTCACGGGACGAAGAGTTCGGTTCCGGCGGTGGTCACCGCGCCGTCCGGGCCGGGGGCGGCGGTGCCGGCGGCGACCAGGCCGCCCGCCACCAGCACCCGGCCGTCGGCGAGGGCGAGGGCGGCGAAGTCCGCACGGCCCCGGTCCAGGGCGCCGGCGGTGGTCCACCGGTCCGTGGCCGGGTGGTAGCGGAGCGCGCCGCGGTGGGCCGCGGTCGCCGAGGGACCGCCCGTGCCGCCGACGACCAGGACCTCGCCGGTCGGCAGCCGCACGGCGCGGTGCCTGCCACGGCCGGCGGGCAGGTCGGCGGCCGGGGTCCAGGTGTCCGCGTCCGGGTCGTAGATCTCGGCGGACGCCCGGCTGCGCGCGTCGATCCGGCCGTCCCCGGGCAGCAGGACGGGATCGCCGCCGGTGACCAGGATCCGGCCGTCCGCCAGCACCGTGGCCTGGTGGCCCGCGCGCGGGATGCGCAGGCTCGCGGCCGGAGTCCAGGCGTCGGTGTCCGGGTCGTACCGCTCGCAGTAGGCCAGCGGGACGCTGCCGCCGCCGATGGCCAGGGCGCCGCCGACGGCGAGGAGCCCGCCGTCGGGCAGGGCCACCGTCCGGTGGCCGGACCGGGCGTCGGTCATCGGCGCCACCGTGTGCCAGTCGTCGCCCGCCGGGTCGTAGCGCTCGGCCGAGGCCAGCGTGCGGCCCTCCCGGGTGCCGCCGGTGACCAGCAGCCCGCCCCGGGGCAGGACCAGGGCCGCATGGTCCGTACGCCCGGCCGCCGGAGCCCCGTTCGTGACCCGCCAGGCCCCGGTGACCGGGTCGTAGAGCTCGGCGGAGGCGAGGGCGGCCCCGGTGGCGCCGCTGCCGCCCGCCACCAGCACCCGGCCGTCGGCGAGCCGGGTGGCCGAATGGCCGCGGCGGGCGGCGAGCAGCGGCCGGGCCGCCGACCAGGCGGTGGTCACCGGATCGAACAGGCCCGCCGTGGCCACCGGCGTCCCGGCGCCGTCGGCGCCTCCGGCGAGCAGCACCGCCCCACCGGCCAGCAGAACCGCCTCCGCGCCGCCGACCGCGGCGGGCGCGGGTGTGGCCGCAGCCGTCCAGGTGTTCGGGGTACGGGGCCGCTCGCGGGCGTCCGAGACCGGGATGACGTGCAGCCGCCCGGCCAGCCGGGCGTCGGAGCCGGTCCAGCGGGCGAGCGCGTCGGCCGCCGCGGCGGGGCTGCGGAAGTCGGCGGCGGGCGGCAGCGGGGCGCCCGGCAGCTGGGGCGGGAAGGCCTGGGCGTTGTTGCGGGTGTACGCCACCACGTACCGCTGTCCCGCCGCCCGGGCCGTGTGCTCCTCCGGCAGCGGCCGGCGGCGGAGCGCGTCGGTGCGGGAGAGCGGTGAGCGGCTGGTGCTGCTGCCGCCCAGGAGCCGGCCGAAGACGGCGGGACTGACGCTGACGAGCCTGCGGCCGGGCGGCGGCGGCACGGGTTCCCCGGCCGCTGCCCGGGAGCCCGGGACGGCCGCGGCCGCGGCCGGGGAGCCCGGGGCGGCCGGGGGCCCGGGCACCTGCCGTGCCACGCGGTCGACCACGATCTGCTCGTACCGGGCGCTGCGCCGGACCACCCGGAGTGCGGCCAGAACCCCCTCGACCGCCGCGAGTTCGATTCCGGCGTCCTGCTCCTCGTAGGCGGGCCGGGAGAGTTTCGCGGCGTCGTCCATGTCCTGGAACTGGGCCATGGGGAACTTCTCGCCGGTGTCGGAGAGCTTGACGAGCCGGCTGTCCCGGTCCGGTTCGATACGGAACCGCTGCCCGTCGCTCGCCCGCTGGGCGCCGACCTTGTCCACGCGTACGTCGAGCGGGACCGCCCGCTGGGCGACGAACAGGGTGCCGCGCGGGTGCAGGACGAGGCCCTCGCCGGCGGTGAGGTCCCGCAGGGTGACCAGCGTGCGGGTGCCGCCGTCCGGGGGCCGGGTGCTCCAGCCGTCGGTCCGGCGGACCTCGTCCTCCAGCAGGGCGAGGACCTCGACGGGCGGCAGGGTGGTGTGGTGGGACTCGCCCCATTCGATGTCGAAGTCGGCGGAGATCTCGAAGAACAGCAGGGAGATGGAGCCGCGGCCGTGGGCCCGCCAGGGCGTCGGGCCTTCCAGGACGAGGTCGAGCGAGATGCCGAAGAGACCGACACCGAAGGCCTTGAGGGAGACGTGGGCACAGATCCGGATGACGAAGGCGAACGGCGAGAAGCGGAACAGCGCGTCGAAGGAGAGCCCGCCCTCGATGCCGAAGTCGTCGAAGCCGAGCCGCAGTTCGGCCCGGGCACCGAACTGGACGGTGTTGCTGGTCAGGGCGAAGTAGCCGGAGACCCGGATCAGCCGGCCGGGCTGGTTGAGGATGTCCACCGACAGCCGCTCGGGGACCGGGAAGGGCAGCTCCGGCGGGCGGAAGGAGGGGTGGAAGCCGCCGACGGTGAGCACGAGCTGGGGGTCGTCGCCCCAGGAGACGAGCAGTCCCATCCCGCCGTTGATGGTGAGGCTCAGGATGCGGGAGTCGAAGAGCCGGGCGAAGAACCAGAGCCGGGACTTGTCCACCTCCAGCGCGCCGACGAACTGGACCTGCACGACCACCAGGGGCAGCTGCTCGGTGGGCAGGACGCAGCTGAGCACACCGAGCACGGCGATGTTGCCCGGCGGGATCTCGATGACGATGCCGAGCGAGATCCGCAGCAGCGCGGGGGTGCCCCAGCCGATCTTCGCCATCGGGCCGACGAGGAAGGTGCCGTCCTCGGGCGGGAAGAAGGCGCGCAGGTCGCTGAGGATCCGCGGTGCGTTCGCGACGACGTCCTTGGGGAACATCACCGACTCGATGGCGCCGGAGCGGACTCCGTCGCCGAGCGCCCGGAGGTCCATGCCGCGGTTGAGGCCGATCAGCCCGCCCACCGCGAGCAGCGAGAAGCCGAAGCCGAGCTGGATGCCGCCGCCGCCGAACTCGGCGGCGATGACCATCAGCAGGGAGAATCCCCTGCTCCCGTCCGGCATCCGGGTGCTGATCAGCCCGATGGCCTTGAGGGCGACGATCCCGGCGAAGTCGAGTTCCAGGGCGCCCGCGTACTCGCCCCGGTCCGGGTCGAAGGACAGGTACCCGCCGCCCTTGACGATGCCCGCGTCCACGGACAGGCCGGCGCCTTTGGGCGGCTTGAAGCCGAGGTCCAGGTCGACCGGGCCGAGATTGCCGTCGTGGTCCGGCCGGAACGCCAGCCGGGCGGTGAGACCGATCTCCTCGACCACCGCCCGGACCGGACCCAGGTCGGCACTGAAGGTCGCGCCGAGCGCGACCGGCAGCGCGTCGCCGGAGGGCGTGGCGCGGATGCCGAGGGCCTGGATCCGGACCGGGCCGAGCTCCAGCCGGGTGGGGATCAGGATCTCCAGAGCGGCGCTGCCGTCGAAGGAGAACCCGTCCCGATGGGACACCGCCACCGTGAGGTCGGCGCCGAGGGTGAAGCCCTCGCGCGGCAGGACGGAGGCGACGAAGCCGTCGGCGTCGCCCGGGCTGAGGACGAACTCCAGCCCGTGGAGGCGCAGTGCGGCGTAGACGTCGGCGCCGCCGGAGTCCAGGCGCACTCCGCCACCTCCGGCGAGGCCGCGGAACTGCAGCCGGGTGCCGTCGGCCGAGCCGACGAGGAGCACCGGTTCGCCGTCGGCCCGGGTGCGTTCGACGACCGCCTCGACGGCGCCGTCGAGGCGCACCGGGGTGCCGTCCCCGGCTTCGAACCCGGCCACGGTCTCGACCGGTTGCCCCGGCCGGAACCGCAGGGCCACCCCGCCCCGGAGATCGAGCTCGCTGCGCACGGTCAGGGCGAGATCGTCGCCGAGCGGGATCCGTACGCCGATCCGGCCGGAGTACGAGGGAAGCACGGCCAGGCCACCCGGCCGGTCGCCGTCCGGCGGCAGCTCCAGCATCCGGACCTCGGCGGTGTGGACGCTCTCCCCGGAGCCGCCCGGCTGCTCCAGCAGGACGGCCCGCAGGACGGGCGCCGGCGGCTCCGCGAGCTCCCGCGGGCCGCCGTGGACGGACTCCACGGTCCAGTCGTCGCCGGGGCCGTGGGAGGTGTGCGCCCCGAGGGCGAGCAGCAGGTTGTCGAGCTGGTCGGCGAACTGCGGGTAGTCGAAGCCCGGGCCGCCCCAGCCGTGGGCGTCCCGCAGGACGGCGGCCGGGTCGGTGAGCGCCCGGGGCAGGTCGCTCAGGTCGAGGACGAGGCGGGTGTGTCCGGGGCGGTTCCCGGCGGGGGGCTCGTAGCGGGACGTGACGACGCCGAGGGCGCTCAGCGCGAATCCGAGGGCCGGCCGGTGGCGTTGGAGGTGGCCGATCACCAGATGGTCGATCAGCTGCCTGGGGAAGTGCTCCTTGAAGCCGTCGGCGCGCAGGTGCTCCGGGACCGCCTCGTCGGGAGCGCCGGTGATGGCCCTGATGCCGCCGATCAGGGCCTGGAGCGCGCCGAGGACGCGGGGGACGTCGTCGGCGGCCAGCTCCCCGTCGAGCAGGCCGGCCAGGATGTCGGCGAGGGTGTCCACCGGGCCGCGCAGCCCCTGGAGGACCTGCGGGACCTCCGGGGCGTACCAGCCGAGTTCGCGCAGCAGCCCGGCGCAGGTCTGCGGCGAGACGAGCGCGGAGCGCAGCGGGACCAGCGCGAGGCCGATCTCGGTGAGGAGCGTCTCGAAGGTTCCCGGCCGGCTCACCGGCGCCTCCCCGGATAGAACCTGCGGCTGACGAAGGCGTGGCGGGTCGGATCGATGCGGTTGACGATCAGCCACATGCAGACGAAGCAGAAGGAACTGATGGCGTCGGCGCGGCCGCCGTTGCGCATCTTGCACGCACCGGCGGGCCGGTAGTGGGCGCCGGCGTAGCGGTGCGCGCCTTCGTAGATGCCGATCAGGGTCCGGCGGAGTTCGCTCGGGGCGAGCCCGGGGATGGGCCCCGGACTGTCGGGCTCGTCCCTCGGGTGCGCGTGGTCGGGATCGCTGTTGAGCGGACCCTGATGGGCCCGGAGGAAGTCCATGACCCGGTGGTCCACCACGGTGAGGGGGGTGCCGGCGGTGTCCTTGAGCGGGACGTACAGCACGGATCCCGTGCCGAACACCGTGCTGGGGAGGTTGGGTCCGGTCAGGTGCAGGACTCCCGTGGTGTCGGTGACGGGATCGATCCGGAGCCCCTCCAGCAGCGCGCCGGCCAGCGGGAGCTGTGCGCCGAACTCCATGAGGAGGAACTGCCTCAAGGACACCCGGTTCTCGCCCCGCTGGACGGCCCGCCAGTCGTCGAGGCGGTCCGTGTCGACGGTCACTTCGAGCTTCGGCGGATTGCCGACGATCCGGCTGTCCCTGACGAGCCGGGCCGAGTACCGCATGCGGGGCAGGTCCAGCCATTTGACGTTGGCCGGATTGAGTTCCCGTCCCTGGGCGTGCAGACGGGCGTGCCCGAGGCGGGTGAGGTTGTCCTGGATCTCGTCGCCCGGATCGTTGCCGGGACCGTCTTCCGGGAAGTCCTCGTACTCGTCCCCCAGGTTGAAGGTGTGCCCGAACTCGTGGGAGACCATGTCGACGATCACGCCGAGCCGGACCTTGGCGGGGTCGGGGTCCGGGGCTGCGATCACGCGGTGCATGACCTTCGGGTCGCGGCCGGCGGTGTCGTACCGGAACGCGAGCCTGCGGGCGTCGCCGAAGGAGTTCAGGGTCACGGACCGGCGGTTGGTGTTGACCCCGCGGCCCGAGTACTCGTACGCGACGATCGCGATCAGTCCCCGGCTGCGCCGGTGGCCGGGCTCCTCGGGTGCCCAGACCTGGCCCAGGTGGTGGTGCACGTGGGAGTACGGGTTGACGTGGCCCAGACCCTTCACGTAGGTGAACACGGAGCAGAGCGGATTCGTGCGGCCCGGGGCGTGGAGCTCCGGGGGGTGGCGCCGGGGGTCGAAGGTGAGCAGCCCGGTCGGTCCGGTGTCGTAGAACTCGTAGAGGCGTTTGACGAAGGCCTTCATGTCGGCGTTCACCACGTCGCGGGCCGGCTTCGGCACCGGAACTCCGTCGCCCGTGGTCCGGTCGGCCGGACGGTGGCCGACCATCAGGCCGAAGAAGCTGTCCCTGGCCTGGAGGATGCCCTCGGAGCGGTGGATCTTCCACGTCTTGATCAACTTGTCGTCGACCCGTTCCGGCTTGAAGTCGTCCAGTCCCTGGCCGTTCCACACCCGTACGAGGTCGGGCCGGACATCCACGCGCGGCGGCAGTCCCACCCGGTGCACCAGCTCCGCCAGTGTGTACGGCCGCGGCCGGCCCGGCCGGATCACCTCGACCGTCTTCTCGTACGGGATGAGGGTGCCGGCCGGGGTGACCGGGTCCAGGGTGTCGGTGACCCGGTTTCCGCAGGTGAGGCCGCGCTCGAAGGACTCGGGGCAGGCACTGAAGACGTTGAACCGCTCCTTCAGCGTGCCGTAGGGCTCGTGGCGGCGCAGGCCGAACAGCTGGGAGGTGATCCGCTCGGCCACCGAGGTGAAGGCGGCTCCGTCGGCGGGGTTTCCCTCGAATCCCTCCGCCAGGATCAGGACGTTCTGCATCTGGTCGAGTTCCGAGAGGTTCCACAGCTGGTTGCCGACCAGGACGCGGCGTTCCTTGCGGTAGTCGACGACGCCGACGGGGAGCGTCTGCGCCGGCAGCGTTCCCAGCACGCCGGTGACGGGGACGAAGTCGGGGATCTCGCCCTCCGGGGGCGTCGGGGTCTCGACCAGGCCGCGCAGGCGCCCGTACTCGGTGATCACCACTCGCCCGGGGTCCTGCGAGGTCAGCGTCACGTAGCCGTGCCCGCTGATGTCCCCGATGAGGTCCGCGGCGTTGTCGTCGTCGCTGAAGCGGGCGTAGATGCTGGGCAGCGCGTGCCCGATCACGGGGTCGAGGGCGGTGGTGAGGGTGCTGTTCCCGAACCACCATTTCTCCAGCCGCTGATGGACCTGGAGCCGGCCGACGACGTACTGGTCGCCGACACCGAGCTGGAAGAGGAACACTCCGATTCCGTCGGGGTGCACCACGCCGCTCGCATCGACGGTCGGCAGCCCGTCGAACCGGTCCCCGGTGGCCCGGTACGGGGCCATGAACGCGTAGGTGCAGTCCGCGGGAGGCACTTCCGTCAGGGTGTACGGCGCGACGACACCGGGCGTCCCGGTACGCCGGAACACGCGGAGTCTCAGCGGCGGTGTCCCACTGAGCGCGAGGTGCAGATCGCAGTGCGGGAGGAGCACCAGATCGTCCAGCTCACCCGCCATACCGGCCCCCGCAATGCGTTCGTCCCGCGCGACTTCGCCACTGATCATTCAGGAAGCCGAAGGGACAGGTCAATGCATATGCCATAGATGTGGCAAGCCGCCTGTATGACCATATGTCGATACTCGGAGGTCAGCCGGTCGGCCGGCCGTACGCGAGGCGTCCCCCGTGCCCGGCAGCCCCTCGGGGATGGAGCCGGGACCGCCCCGGTTAGCATCCGACGATGACGATGCCCGCGGACAAACCCTTCCAGGACGCGGTGCGTCGGGCCGACGCCGACTGGCTCGCCGCCCATCTCGACGCGCAGCTCTGCCCGCCGGACGTCTTCGGACGTCTCATCCGGCACGAGGACGCCCGCCTGCGGCATCTGGGACTGCTCCTCCTGCACGAGCGCGTCACCTCGGGCCGGGCGGGCGAGGAGCCCGGGGCGGCCGAACTTGCCGCGCTGCTGCCGGTGTCGCTGGAGGGAACGCCGGAGGCGGTACTCGTCCTGGCGCGGCTCCATGAACGACTGGGGCCGCATCTCCCCGGACACCGGCTGCCGTCGTGGCGTACGGCCGAACTGCCGGCCCGGGTACGGATCGCGTGGCTGCGCGCCGAGATCCTGAACGATCCGGCGGTGATCCGCAAGGAGCCCCGGGGCGAACTGCTCTACCAGGCCGTGCAGGAGACGACCGTCACCGGCGCCCACCGGCCCGATTACCTCGTGAACGAGCTGGCGGACAGCGGTGACCCGGTGCTGCAGGCCGCGGCGCTGCGACTGGCCCGGCAGGGGCTGCACGCCGGTCTGCTGGCTCCCGCTCTCGTCCGCGCACACGTCACCGGCCTGCTCGGTGCCCACCGTACGGATGTCGTCGCCGCGGCGCTGGGCGAACTCGGCCGGCCCTGGGCGGCGTTGGACCCCCTTCCGGCGACACGCCTGTCTCCCTTCCTCACGGCCGATTCGGTGCGGGTACGGCCCGAGGCGGCCGGTGCCGCACTCACGACTGCGGCTCATCACGGGCACGGTGACCTGCTGCGCCGGGTCACCGACGATCCGGATCTGCCACCGGGTCTTCGCCGGCGCGCGATGGAACTGCTCGGTGACCTGGCGGACCGCGGTGACATCGGCGCGCTGACGGCCGTCGCCGCACGGGACCCGTTGCTGTTCGGCGGGCCGCTTGTGACATGCCTGCGCGGGCTCCACCGCCGCGGGCACTTCCCGGACGGTCCGCACGTCGCGTCCCTCATCGGCCTGGCGCTGGCGGATCACTCCGTCGCGCCCCACGAGGTCGCGACGATCCTGTTCACCTGCCGACAGGAGATGTTCCGCGTACTGGTGGACGCGGCCGCCGACGATCCGGGCTGGCCGCGGCGGCTCGCGCTGCTGGTCGCCCTGGCCGGACAGGGGGCGGGGGAGCTCCCGATCGGGGACGCGATCACACGGCTCCTTCCCTCGGCCCCCGTGGCGGGACCGTTCCTCGACGCGATCCGCGCGTTGCGCCATGCGGATGCCGAAGACGCCGTGATCGACCTCCTGCCCTCGGCTCCCGCGGCTGCCCTGGACGCTCTGGAAGCCATGGGCGGGGAGCGGACGGCGGCGGCGCTGAGTGAAGGACTCGGTCTCGCCGTGGAGAGCAGCGAGAGCGAGGGCGTGGGCCGGGGCCGGAGCGTGGGCAGGGGCGTGGGCCGGGGCGTGGGCGTGGGAGTGATCGCACCGCACCTGCGCGCAGTGCGGAACCGCGCCCTTGAGGTGCTGTGGCATCTGACCCACGACCCGTCACAGCGGCGCGCCCTCCTCGTCCGTCTCGACCCCGCCGATCTGCCCGCTCGTATCGCGGCGGACCTCGGTGGCCCGGACGAGCAGGAACTGGCCCTCCTGAGTTCCCATCTGGACCCGGACGAGCCGGTGGCCGCCCTGTGCAGACTGGCCGCCCACGGCGGCGCCGGCACGCTGCCGGTCATCGCGGACCTGCTCCTGCGCATCGTGGCCGAACTGGCCGCGTCCCGGGAGCCGGGCGCAGCCGCCCCGCGCCCCGACAGCGGACAGCCGCCCGGGGAGCCCGTGGTGCCCCAGGAGATCCTGGACGCCGTCCACGGCCTGGGCCGCCGTCTGTACGAGCGGGGACGGATCAGGCCGTCCTGCCTGCTCGACGCGGCGACCGCGGGAGAGGCCGGGGACACACTCGTCGCGACCATGGCGCTGGATCTGCTGGACCGGAGCGGACTGACGGCCGGCGAGCAGGCGGTCCTCCTCGAACTCCTGCTCCGGGTCCCCTCCGCACGCACCCGTGCGCGGGCGCACCGCCTGCTGCGTCACCGCGACCGGCACGTGCGCAAGCACGTGATCGCGTTGCTCGCCCGCGACGCCACCGGGGACGACGCGCAGGCGCTGTCGGCGACCCTGATCGCGCTGACCGCCGCCCAGGACGTCCAGACCGTCCGCCAGGCGCTGCTCGCCCTCGGCCACGCACGGGCCCGCTGGGCCTCCACCGCGATCGCCGCATGTCTCGGCCATCCGAACATGAACGTCAAGAAGACCGCCGCCGAGGTCCTGGTCCGCGCGGGCACGCCCATGGCGGTACCGGCACTGCTCCTCTGGCTCGGGCGCCACGACAACCCGGGTCTGCGCGCCACGCTCATCGAGGCGCTGCGCGCCATCCTCGGCGACGCCTACCCGGCGACCGTCCTCGCCGCCGCCGAGCACAGCGAGGACGGCCGGGCCCGCGGACTGCTGCTGGAGGGCCTCGACCGCACGCTGTCGGCGCGTTCGGTCCTCGCGATGGAAGCCCAGGCGGCGCGGGTCGCACCGACCCTGCTCGCCCTCGTGGCGACCGGCCGGATCGGCCTCGCCCCCGGGACGGTCGAGGACCTGTCGACGGCCATGGCCCGGCACGGGATCACCCCGCCCGCCGCGCCGAGGCCGGCGGTGGACGGCGGAGCGGACCCCGACATCGCATCCCTGACGGCGGAGGGCTGGAATCCGGCGGTCGCGCTGCGCATCGCCGCACGGCGCGAGCTGCCGCACCCCGGCCGGCTCCGGGCACTGCGGCCCATGCTGGCGGACTGGCTCCGCCTGGCCGACGCCGAACCCGCCGTACGAGGTTCCGTACTGCGGCTCGCCCTCCGGCTCTGCCCCGCACCGTGGACGACGGAGGAACGGGCCGCCTTCGCCCGGTTCACCGGGGTCCTCCTCACAGGGCTCGCCGGGCACGCCGGGCACACCGGGGCCTCGGCCGAAGACCGGCGCGACCTCATCGCGGTACTGGAAGCGGTCGCGCCGACACTGCCGGCGGCCCGGAAACCGGCAGTCGCCGAGGCCGTACGCGCACTGCCCTGCGCACCCGCGGGCAACCGCTCCACGCTGCCCCTGCTCCGCAGCCTCGATGCCGTCCTGGTCCGCAACGACCTCGAACGGGCACTCGCCTCGGCCCGGCTGGAGGCCGACCCCCGGCAGGCCGAGACGGCGGTGCTGCGGGACGCGTTCGCCGCACCGCAGGCCCCCGCGGACACCGCACCGGCCGAGGCCGCGGCGTGGCGGGCCGCACTGGACGCCGCGGTGCGCACACCGGACGCCCTGGAGGACTTCCGCCGGCTCCACGTCCCGTACGACGACCTCCGGGGCTCCCGGGACCGCCTGAGCGCACTGATCGATGCCCACGCCTCCGCAGGCCCCGCGGTACGCGCCGTCCTCATCGACTGGATGACGGACATCCAGCCCCTCGACGCACCACCCTGGACCATCGGCGAGACCGGCCACGTGCCGGTGCCGCACCCGCGGACCGTACACATCGACGACCTCGACCAGCCCCGTTCGACCGCACTGCGGGAGCGCCTGCTGACCATGCTGCAGGCATCCGCTCCCGAGCGACGGCACACCGCGGCCCTGGCGCTCCTGGAGTGGCCGGAGCCCGAGGCCCTGCTCCCGGTGCTCCGGGCCTTCCTGCGGGGCCGTGTCGACGTACCCGTCGGCGCCGCCCTGGCCGGCGCCCTGGGCGCCATCGGCGAGACGGAA
Source organism: Streptomyces sp. NPDC054932 (assembly GCF_053610205.1). Lineage (NCBI taxonomy): Bacteria > Bacillati > Actinomycetota > Actinomycetes > Kitasatosporales > Streptomycetaceae > Streptomyces > Streptomyces sp. NPDC054932. The sequence continues at coordinate 37,683 of NZ_JBSGXU010000015.1, forward strand.
CTCCGCGCGGACGGCGTCCTGCACGACAGGGCGGCCCTCGTGGCGGGCCAACTCGCCCCGTGGGACCTGGAACCGCTGGTCCCGCTGCTGCTCGCATGGTGGGAGCAGGGCCCTGCGTCCAGCAGCTCCGCAGCCGGACGGGCACTGCGCCGGGTCCCCGCCGACGTGCTGGCCGAGCACCTGGGCGACCGCCTCGACGCCGGAGCCTGGGGACTCCTCGACCTGCTCCGCGGACGTGCCCTGCTGCGCACCCCCGCACTGACGCAGACCTGTCGGCGGCTGCGCGCCGAAGGACGCGACGACCTCGCGGACGGGCTCCTCCTCGTCGAGGGTCCGCTGCGCGGCCCGGACGCCGTACGGCAGGACGCCGCCGCCCTGGCAGCGCTCCGCGACCGCGCCCCGGCGGCAGCGGCATCAGCGTCACAACCTCCGTCCCGGCAGGAGCTGTTGGACCTGGCCCGCACCGGCGACCCGGTCCGGATACGCCGGGCACTCATGCGACTGGCCGAGGGACACAGCGGCCCCGACCCGGACCCGGACCCCGGCCTGCGGGATCTGATCGGCGAGTTGCTGCACCATCCCAGGCCCAAGGTCCGTCTGCACGCCCAGCGGACCTCGCGGGCCATGCTGGACCGGCAGACCTACCTGCACCACACGTCGATCCTGCTGGACGACCCCCAGCCGGACCTGGTGCGCATGGCGATCCGCACGCTCTGCCACGCGAACTGGGCACCCGCGATCCCTGCTGTGACCGGACTGCTGGAGCACTCCCACCCCGTCGTCCGCAAGGCCGCGGCGGAGGGACTCATCGCAGTGGGAACGCCGGCGATCCCGGCCCTCACCCACGCCGCCGCCCACGTCCGCCCCGACAGGCGATCCCTCTACACGGAGGTCCTCGACCGGCTCGCGACCACCGAAACCGAGTAGCTCCCGCGCTCGCGAGCACCGAGCGGATCGAGGACCGACCCTCCGGAGAAGGGAAGGAGAGACCCGCCTGGTGCTTCGTGTAGACATTCGGCATGGAATTCGCGCACGTAGCCGCTCTGCCGCTGGCCGAAGAGCTCCTGCCCGGCATCGGTCCGGGCTACTTCCGACCCGATGCCTGGCAGGTGCGGGGCGGAGCGGTCTGGACAGTGGGGAGGCAGGACAAGGACCTGATCCTCGCGCGGATCTCCGAGGACCCGTCGCGGGTGTTCGACGGACAGGAACGCCTGGTGATGCCCCGACCCGGCCTTCGCGTCTCGTTCGCCTCCCCGCTCCCGGACGGAGCCGTGGCCGTCGTCTGCAACGGATACACCGCCGTGGTCGAGGCGGACGGGCGGACGCGCTGGTCCTACGAGCACGATGCCTGGTCCGACGAGCGCATCGCCTCGGGCGCCTGCACCGCCGACGCCGCGGGCCGGCGCCTGCTCGTGACGACACCCGGCCCGACGAACCCCGACGGCTCCTACCCCGGCGACATGATCGTCGTACTCGACCTCACGGACGGTCGGCTCCTCGGACAGACGGTCCTCCCGTCCGCCTCCGCCGGTTACGGCTTCCAGCAGTCCCTCACCGACCCGGCCCAGATCTTCCTGGACGCTCCGCAGGGCGACACCTTCCACGCCCTGCTCGTCACGCTGAACGGCGACACTCCGCAGGCGGAACACGTCGGCTACGAGGACGAGCCGTTCGCGGGCCTGGCCCGCGACGGAGCCTTCCTCAAGCTGGACGTGGGCGGCGACTGGCTGGGCCGCTACCAGCCCGGCCACCCGGACGTCAGCGCCGCCGCGGAGGACGTCCTCCCCGACGGCCTCCGCTTCGTCGGCTATCGGCCGGGTTTCCTCGATGCGGCCCGGGTGCTGGCGGCTGTGGCCGAGGACCAGGACGGCGAGGACAACCGCCACCTCCTCCTGGACGCCCGGACCCTGCGCCCCACCGCCGAACTCACCTATGCGGGCACCACCTGCTGCGACCCCCTGGCCCTCGGCGACGGCACCTGGCTCACCTCCCACCCGGACAACACCCTCCGCCGCTGGCGCACGGCCTGACAGAGGTCCCCGCGAAGCAGTCGCGTTTCTCGAGGGTGAGGGTGGCCCGGCTTGATCCCGTACCGCGCCGAACTTCCCGCTGCTCCGGACCGTCAACATCCGGTGAGAGCAACGGGAATGAGTCGGCGCGAGTCGGCCACCCGGTCACGGCCGGCGGCCCCGGAGTGCGCGGACGACGTCCGCCACAGCGCGCAGGATCCCTGCCCGCTGCGCAGACGTCGTACCCCGCAGGGCCCGGAAGACGATGGCGAGGGTTGCGGCCGTGACCGTCACGACGGTCAGCAGCAGGGCGCAGGCCGGGATGGTGGCGGCGGAGAGCAGGGCTTCGGCGATGGACATGGGGCTCCTGAGTGAAGTGCGGTTCTCCGACCCGATGTCGGACACGGACCAAGGTCTCCGTCCACGCAGATGTCCAGCGACCATCCGTTCGAAGGAAGTCCGAAGCATCGGCCTCCTCGCAGTTCAGCCGCCTAAGCTGAGGAAGGTGTCCACTGCCCACAGGCTGACGGCGAGCCGCAGGTCGACACGGAGGGCGAGGAGAACGGACGCGTGGGGAATCAGGTAGGGAACGCCGCCGCGGGGAAGCTGGAGGCCCGGCTCAAGGCGGACTTGACCGAGGTGGGTCTCCTCTACGACGAACTGTCCCCTGACGGGAAGCCGTCGCTGAGGTCCCTGGCGCGGGAGACGGGGGTGTCGGCCACAACCATCGGACTCTGGCTGAAGGGCCGGCGCGTTCCCCGGGATTTCCAGGCATTGGCCACACTCATTTCCTTGATCGGCCATGCTGCCCACCACGGCCGGGCGCGTACCGGTGGATTATTGGACGTCGCCAGGTGGGAGGCGCAGCACCGGAAGCTGCACCGGGCACGGCTGGACGAGGCCGAGCAGCTGCGCCTCGGAACGGACGCCGCCACCGCTCTGACGAACGCGGACTTCGAGCGTCGGCGCCACTCCCTGACCGACAGGCCGCGGCCGGTGGGGGCCTGGACGGCGGCCGACCTCGGGGTACACCCCTCCATCACGGGATCAACCGTTCCCCGCTCACGCCGGACACCGGGTTTCAATCTCCCGGCCTATCACCTCCGACCGCACGACACCGAGTTGAGAGCGGCTGTTGAAGAGGCCGCGAGCGGAAGCAAGGCCGTGCTCGTGGTGGTCAGAGCGGAGTCGAGCGCGGGCAAGACGCGCTCCGCCTACGAGGCCCTCCAGGCCGTCGAGGGGGTCAGGGACTGGGATCTGATCTTTCCACGGACCACGGCCAGTGCGCTGGAGGTGCTGAAGGCCAGGGCTGTGACACCCCGGACCGTGTTGTGGCTCGACGATGCCCACCGGCTGTTCACCGGAGGCGGGGGCGAGGAATTGGCCGCCGCTCTGCGCACGCGCCAGGCCGAAGGCGGTCCCGTACTCCTCCTGGCCACCATCTGGACGAACTCCTTCCGTGATCTCACCGCACGCATCCACACGAACGGACAAGCGTGGTTGCTCCTGAGCGGCGCGGACACGGTCGTGGACGTACCCGCCCTCTTCACGGAAGAGGACATGCACGCGTTGGGCGGTGCGGAGGATCCTGCGCTCCTGGTCGCGCGATCCCGGGCCCGCGACGGCCGGATCACCCAGACCCTCTCGGCAGGCCTGGAGCTGGCCGACCGGTACGACAACGCCCAGGACGTTCCCGCTTGCTATGGGCGGGCGGTGATCACAGCGGCGATGGATGCCACCCGCTTCGGCTGGGACGGTGCGATTGCACACCGCTTTCTGGAGGACGCGGCCCCCGGCTATCTCACTGACGGTCAGCGTGCCGCGGCCCACGACGACTGGTTCACCGACGCCCTCACCACTTCCCGAGCCAAGGTCCTGGATGTCGTTGCGCCCCTGGAGCCGGTCCCGCGGCCCGGGGCGATGGGTGCCCAGCCCGACGTCTCTCGGCTGACCGACTACCTCGACGCCCACGGACGCGCCGTACGCCGCCGAGCCAGTCCACCGGCCGCGTTCTGGGATGCGGCCGTACAGCACGCCACAGATGTCGAGGCGCTCGTGGGGCTGTCCCTGGCCGCGGCAGACCGGCGCCGCTTCAAGGCAGCCGAGCTCCTCGCCCGCAAGGCCGCCGACGCGGGGTGCTTCGACGGCCTGTGGAACCTGTTCCAGACCTGGACCGGATGGGGTCGACTCGACGAAGCGAGAGACGTTGCCAGGATCTGCTCCGAGTATTCCGCTGACTTCCCTCTCGAGCAGTGCCAGATAGAAGACGATTTGGGCAATTACGCCGAAGCCGAGCGTCTGTTCCACCGATCGGTCGAGGTGCACGGAACATGGGTGTACCGAAGTGGACGCCGGTGGGTTTTCAAGGGGGACTGGATCGCATCGGATCGGATCCGTCGCGCGGCCGCCGAAGCGGGGGACGGCGACGCCGCCTCCGAGCTTGCAGTGGAGAGCGAGGAGGCGGACCGGCCCGAGGAATCCGAACATTTCGCGCGGCTCGCCGCCGACGGGGGCTCGAGCGTCTACGGAGACCTGGCCCGGCGGCGGCTGGCAGCGGGAGACTGCGAAGGCGCCGAGCGCATCGCCCGGATGGCTGCCGACGGGGGAGACGCGTCCGTCTACCGGGAACTCGTCATGGACGGACACGCGGCCGGCGACCACGCCCGTACGGAACGCCTTGCCCGCCTTGCGGCTGACGCAGGGCACCCCGACCTGTATCTGTATGTCGCCGAACTGCGTGCGAGCTCCGGCGACCTGGAGAAGGACGAGTACCTGACCCGCCTGGCGGCCGAGGCGGGCCACGCCCCCGCCTACGCCAGACTCGCACTGTTGCGGGACGTCGCGGGCGACTCCGAGGGGGCCGAAGGATTCGTCCGGCTGGCAGGCGAGAGCGGCCACCCCAAGGCCTATCTGCGCCTGGCCCAACTGCGCATAGGACGTGGCGACGCACAGGGCGCCGAGCTCGTTGCCCGCAGTGGCGCTGACGCCGGATATCCGCCGGCCCATGTGCTCCTGGCCGGCCTGCGGGAGATCGCGGGCGACCGGGAGGGCGCCGAACTCCACGCCCGGCTCGGCTCCGAGGCGGGAGTCGCCCACGGTTACCGCCACCTTGCCGAACTGCGTGAACGGATGGGCAACCGGGAAGGCGCAGAGGAGTTCGCCCGCCTTGCCGCCGCCGCGGGTCGCCCGGACGTCTACGGACGACTCGCCGAGCTGCGCGAGGCGGCCGGCGACCAGGAAGGCGCTGCGAGAATGGCAGCCGAGGCCCGGCGCGCAGGAGATCCGGGCACCTTGGGCGGCCCCGTGGCGAGACGCGGAGAGCCGGAGGTCTCGGCGGGTCACCTTTCGCGGATCTGCTTGAGCCGGGCTCGGCTCCGGATGGAGGCCGGCGATACCGCGGAGGCCGAGCGCTTGTACCGCTTGGCTCTGGAAGGCGGGGAGCCCGAGGCATGCAACCCCGAAGAGATGCCACTTGCGGACATGGACGATGCCTCCGTGGCCCGGGAGGCATACGACGGTCTGGTCCGGTTGCGCGAGCAGGCGAGGGATCGAAGTGGAGCCGACTCTGTCGTCCGCCGGGCGGCCGACGCGGGACACCCCAGTGTGTACGACACTCTCATCCACCTGCGGGAGAAGGCGGGGGACGGCATCGGAGCCGAGCAACTCGCACGCCATGCCGCCGACGCAGGACATGCGGACTCGTACGCGATGCTGGCACGAATGCGTGAGGAGGCCGGTGATGAAGCCGAAGCCTCGCGCTTGTATCGCGTGAGATTCGAATGACATCTCACCAGGTCGCCATACCTCCACACCCGAGCCCGGCCTGCACGGGGCACTGCTGCGCACCGACGCGGTCCGTCGGGCGTCGCGCAGCGGCTCGCCGGCGACGGACCGGGTCCCTTTCACCGGGCCGGTCCGTCGCCGTTCCCTTCGTGGGCGCGTGCGACGTGCGGTCAGCGCGCAGTGGGCGCGGCCAGCCGCTGGAGGTGGTGGGTCAGACCGCCGAATACGCTGTCCCAGCCGCTGGTACCGGCCAGGTAGAGCGAGCCGTCGGGCGTGGTGGCCAACGAGAACACACCGTTCATGCCCGGCTGGATGCCGCTGACGGGCTCCCAAGCACTGCCGGTCCAACGGACCAGGTTCGCACCGCGGGTGACCCCCACGTGGACCTGGCCGTCGTACACGGCGAAGGAGTTGGCGAAGGTGGCACCCGGGACGTCACGGCGGGTCCAGGCGGTGCCGTCCCAGTGGGTGACGTACGCCCCGGTGCGCGGCTCGCCCTGGTTCTTCTCGTCCTGGATGCTCCCCGACACCCAGACGTCGTTGGGGCCGTTGCTCTTGACGTGATTCAGGATGGTGCTGACCTTGGCCGTCGCCGGAACCGGGACCTCCGTCCACCGGATGCCGTCGTAGTGGAGGGCGAGCGCGTGGGAACGCTGGTTGGTCAGAGTGCCCGTGGAACGGTAGCCGACGGCCCAGATGTCGTTCTCCGCCCGTACGTCGATGCTGTTGAGGCTGCCGCTGAACTGGTCGAACTTGGTGGTGTTCCAGGACGTCCCGTTCCAGTGCGTCACCACAGGGGTCCAGCCGTTCTCGCGGGAGTTGCCGGCCGCCCAGAGGCTGTTGCGGCTGACGGCCTCGGCCGCGAGGAGTTCGAGCTTCTGGGTGTTCGGGCTGAGGTTCCCCGACCACTTGGTCCCGTCGTAGTGGTTGACCCGGAAGACGCCGGTGCTCGTGTCAATGCGGCCGATGGCCCAGAGATCGTCGGTGGCGGTGCCGGTAATCGTGGTGACGCTCGCGTCGGCCGGCGGCGTCAGCTGCTTCCAGGTGCTCCCGGTCTTCTGCCACACCTTTTCCGCCAGCCTGCAGCCGATGCAGGTGTTTATGCGGGTCTTGACGAAGGCGTTCTGCGCATCGAAGGGGAGGATGTACGCACCCTGCCCGTCGACGGGCTGGGGCAGCGTCTCCCAGGCCGGTGCCGCAGCGTTCGCCGGTGCTGCGGCCAGCGCGATGGCAGCGATGGCGGTCACCGCAGCCGCACGTAAGGTGCGGCCGACGTTCCTGATCATCTTCTTCTCCAGGTTCACAGTGGTACGAATGGGCCGGTTCCGGTGCCGGGTCACGGCAGGAAGCCCTCGAATCGCACGCCGGGGTCCCTCGCGCAGCCTCCGTCCCGACGGGGCGCGGCCCACGGCACGGCCGGAGGCAGGCGTGAACACACGCTCAGTGAAGGGGAGTTCGGATCCTCGGACAGCAGGCCACACAGTGAGACGTGCAGCAGCCGTGCCGGGCACGGCTGCGGGCGCCCGTGCTACCGCGTCATCGGCCTGCCCGCCCACCGGGGCGGAGCCGGGGGCGTACTGTCACCTCCGCACATTGGTCGCGCCGAACCCTCGACATACTGGTGCGAATTCTGATTGCGCGACCTATCCGACAGTTATGTCGAAAATATCCGGGTGCTTTCGCGCCGGTATCCGTACGCGTCGTGCACGGCGTACGGCGCGAACAGGTCGACGCCCAGGTCCCGCACAGCACGCAGCGGCCCACGGCGGGGCCTCGATGTCGACTCCGAGCCTTGCCGGCCGGGGTTGATCGGGTCGGCGAACAGGTGGGTGCCGGGCCGGGCGTTGCTGCCGTCGACGACCGCCCGGAGCACGGCGGCGATCGTCGCTCCCCGCGACCGGAAGGGCGGCGCGTGCGAGACCGGGCCGCTGTCCTGTCCGCTTCGCTTGCGCCAGGTCGATCAAGCTTGTGCGGTGGTTGGCTGTACGGACCACCGCCACCAGCAGGATCGCGAAGGGGTGGCCCGCTGCCCGGTGGAGTTCCGGCATGGTTTCGAAGTTCATGCCGTAGAGGGTGCCGACCAGGATGGGGGGGCGAAGAGGATGGCAGTGCGCACTTGGAGAACTGGAGTAAGGCCCGTGACTCAGATTGACGCCACATCGTGGAGCCGTTCCCTGCGGGCCCTCTTCGGGGAGGGCATGTTCGCGGCCGTGGGGGCGCGGCGGCGCGATGACTGGCGCCTGGACGCTCTCGACGTCATGCAGCTGCGTACGGACGATCCGCGTGGCTGGTCGAAGGTTGCCGCGGCACCGGGAGGGGGCGATTACGGCACCGGCCCGGACAGCCCGTTCATTGCTGTCACGCCGGGAGACTTCAACACGGCCTTCCCTGTGTTCAGGAGGGGCGTCGTGCAAATCCTGGTCACTCTCCAGGGTGATTGGTTCCGAACAGAGGACATTCCGGATTTCGATGTGCGAGAGGCGGAGCTGACCTCGCATGCGGCAACGATCCTGGAGAGATTCGGAGAAGACGCGCTGTTCTTCACCAATGCGGCGACGGCGCGAAGGAATCCCCATGCCGATATGTTCCGTCGCGAGGGTGCCTATGAGGGCTTCACCAGCCACGTAATGGATTGTGGTGCGATCGCCGTCTCCGCCACGGAAGTCGGCATCTTCTGGAGCTTCACCATCGACTGAGGATCTCCCGTGCGTACCCGTCTGCCACCCATCCCGACCGCGCGGCCGCACCGTGGTGTACCCAGCAGGTCGTCACGCGCAACGAGCAGGCCGTACATCGCCGGCTGGCCCAGGGCGCGCGACCTCCGCCTGGCGGAGCAGCAGGGTTCGCTGCTCGTCGGTCGTGGCGCGCTCCATGATCTGGCCAGGGCCTCCAGCTGAGGCAGGAAGACCCGGGTCGTCGACATGCCACCTTCGGCGGCCGCCGAGCTGCGCGCACACGAGGTCGCGCTGCCCCCGGGCGGCCCCGAACTCGATCGGGAGAAGCGCTCCTTCCCTCTGGCCCTGACCACGACCTACGGCAATGAGGTCCTCGAGGCGGTGAATCCGTCGTCACCCTCGCCCGATCGCTCGGCCACTCCGGTTCGGCCATCACCCTCGCCAGATACGCCCACTTTATGCCGGAGGCCGGCGGCAGGGGCCGAGCGGCCATCGACGCACTGCTTGGCACGGCGCCCGAGTAGTACCTGAGGGCCTCGTTCCCTCTCACGGAAGCATCTGAGAACCCGTACCGACAGCGGTCGCCTGCGCCCGGCAGCGTTCCAGTCCAGCCGTCACGTCCGCCTGGTCCGGGCCGTCCTCGGTCGCCAGGAGTTCCCCGGTCGTAACCATGGCCGCCCAGAACTCGGGAGGTGAGCCCCGCCCGTTCCGGAACCGGGTCTGTGCGAAGAGCAGGAAGATCTTCGTGAGCTCCCCGGTGCGAAACCAGGGGATCATGCCGCCGGGAAAGCCTCCGCGGGCGCAGGCGGCAGTCCACAACAGTTCGCGGATCCGCTCGCCGTGACCGTCCAGCACTCGGTCCACGACGAACACGTGCCCACAGGTGAGAAGCATGGCGACGACGTCTTCCTCTCCCGCCTCGAACTCGTCGAAGAGGGGCCGTGCCTCGCGGATTCGAGCTTCGGCGTCCGGCCGGGGCACCTCCAGGGCCAGACATAGGGCCAACGCGCAGGCGTCCCACTCACCGGTGCGCGCGGCCAGTTCGGCGAAGACCTCCTCCTCGTCCTGTCCGGTGGCCAGCATCTCGCGAGCCTCCAGAACCAGCGCGTCCTCGTCTTCCCCGTGCTTCATGGCCGGAGGCTACAGCGGTGCTCGAACGCGACAGAGGGGCGCGATGACTTGGGTGTCCCCTCAGTCTCCTGATTCCGGCTGGTCGTGCAGGTGACGACGCTGGGTTCAGCGGCAGAGGTCCATGATGGTGTCGTCGAAGTCGGGGAACTCCTGGGCCGCCAGCTCGATCACGGCTGCCGCCGACCGGCGCTGGTTCGGTGCGAATCCTTCGGCGATGGATGCCAACTCCGGATTGGGCTGCGCCTTCCAGTCCGGCTCGTAGGACGTGGCGGCTTCCCAGGGGCCGAAGCCGTCGGCCAGTAGCCACAGGAAGTCGCCCAGGTCGCGTGCTACGACACCGGTCTCGCCCTCGGAGCCGAGGAAGACCACGGGTTGCTCGACCAGTGGCCGGCTCTGGCGGATGAGCCAGATCGCCGCGTACCCGCCCGTGCCGTCCTGCCCGAACACGCGGAAGTCGTTGCCGTCCAGTTCGCTGTTCCCGGTCCATGCCTGGAACCAGTCGGTGGTCTCGGCAGCGGACAGGAAAGCCGGGAAGGGTTCGAAGTCGACCCCGGTCTTCCCGTCGGCGTAGTCGAATGGAACGGCCATCGCATTGGCGAGCGCGGCGGGGAACTGGCGGCTTTCGGTGGGCTTCACGGAGACAGGCTAGACAGAGGGTCGGACATCGGCGCCCCACGGGCAAGGTTGTTGGACCACTGCCGGTTTGTAGTGGCGCTGTTGTGCGGCCTACAGCCAGTCGCGCTTCCTGAAGATGACGTACAGGCTCACGCAGACCACCGCCATCAGCAGGATTGCGAAGGGGTGGCCGCCCGCCCACTTCAGCTCGGGCATGTCCTCGAAGTTCATGCCGTAGATGGTGCCGACCAGGGGCGGGGCGAAGAGGATGGCGGCCCAGGCGGAGATCTTCTTGAAGTCGTCACCCTCCCGCCGCTGACCTGCGGAAACCGGCTGGTCAGGCGCTCTGACCTGCGACGATCCGCCTTTCAGGCTCTTTCGCCGTGCTGCCCGTTGATGCGCCCGGCCCTCCCCAGCCGCTCCCCAATGGGGCTGCGTTCTCCCCAGTTTCTCCCCAGCCGCAGCAGCCTGGGAAGACGGATCGTCACCGGCCAGAGCCTGATCCGAGCGTCGCTCCGAGTAGATCGTTTTCCCGGGACGTCGCGGCCCGGCGCAGGGCCTCGTGCTCCTGTGCCAGCACTTGCTACGCCAACGTGCTTCGAGCTCTCCTGGCTGGTTGTTCCGGGCTTGGTCCCATCGTCGATGTCCGCCCGGCACACCCACTTCCCAGCGTCATCGCGTGGACTCCGAAGTCGGCGGCCACCTGCTCGATCGTTACGCCGGGCCGCGGATACTCGCGACCCCGCGACGTCCTGGCGGGATTGTTCCGGGTTGGGGGTTTAGGCGCAGCGACATCCTTTCCACGCGCCCCGCACTGCAAGCCAGATCAGATGGCACCCGACGTGCGGCAGCCCCGGTGCCCACCGGCAGCCCCTGCTACAAGCAGTTGGTGGCTGATACCTGTATCTCTCTGCTTCGCCGATCCATGCCTCTCAGGTAACAGTAGAAACAGTAGGCATCGCACGTCACATTAACCTAGTGAATGTGATGGCGGAAACAGATCGCGAGGTGGCTTGCAGAATCAAGTGAATTTCGGATTCTCCGTCATCTCGCCGGACCGTGTGGACGCTACGGCTATGCGACTTCATCTCCTGCGCTGGATCCTCGACCCCGTCACCAGCTGGCAGGCGCTTCGGGTGTCCACGGCCAGCCGTGGACGCACTTCATTCGACGTGGCCTGGCGGCGGGCCAGGGTCGCTAGACACCCTGAAGAGGCTCCCTATGTGTGGCTCGGACACAGGGCTCCCGCTGGCACCGACCAGCATGACCAGACCGGCAACAACCGGCCACATGGCCCGATTCGACACGACTAGTTTTCGGTCGACAACAGCGGTGATCGAGAAGACCGTGGGCTTTCCGCCACATTCTGAAAAGGATTCCTCGACGCTTGGCCGGTTCGTGAGAATCAAGAGCCTGCCAGCCAGACAACGGGGGAGAGTGTCATGCCGGATCCTGTAGAGATCGCCCTGATCAGTTCAGCCGTGCCCGCCACGCTAACCTTCCTGTTTCAGCGACTGGAACACCTGCTCAGCCCACGCCGCCGTGAGATCGAGCCCGACGTCAGCCTTCCCGACACCCTGGTCGGAGCGCTTCAGCTGCCCCTGCACCCGAACGAGGAGCGCCTTCAGGTCTACGAACGTGAACTCGAAGTGCTCCACCTCGTCCTCCAGGGTTACGCCGGCCGTAGCCTGGACACAGACATCACAGACCCGAACCTGCTGCGCAGCATGACGATGCTGCGGGCCGCTCTCGAGGACATCTACGGGCAGCGCCTGACCTTTGAAGGCGAGAACCGCCCAGCCTCCGGGCCGTTCGTCGAACAGAAGCTGACCACACTCACCGGTGAGGCCACCGGCATGGATGCCGACGAGATTAACGGGAACGCCCGGGTCGCTCAGCAGGTGGAAACGGTCGAGGCAAACGCCAAGCTTATCGGAATGAAGGCGCGCCGGATCGGCGGATAGCAGCGCCGAAACGCCACCCGCTGCGCACCCGCGCAACGGCGCCATCCGTCCGAAGGGCCGTGTGTTGACACTGAATGAACCGACCGTCCCCAGCCAGCCCCGCGGCCTGCCGGCACTGGCTCCACCCTCCAACGGCACCGACGAGACCAAGCCTCCCGCCGCCCTCCCCTCCGGGGCCGCCTCTACTACCCCTGCGCCTGCCACAGTGCTCGCGCAGGACGGCGTCCAGCCCGCTGCCGAGCAGTCACCGGTGCCTGCGGAGGCGACCACCACAGCTGATCGCGTGTCCGAACCGGATCGCCATGCCGAAGACCTCACCAGCGACGCCGACTTCGCGCTGAGGGTCGAACAGAAGGTTCCGAACAACCAGGGCACGGTCATCGGCGTTCAGAACAACCACGAGATCCAGCGACTACGCGGAACCCCTCTGACCGACGACTGGGTCCGCGGGCGCCTGCGCAGCTTTGCCAGCAACGACGAAACGACGAAGGCACTCGAGACGATCCTCGAAGCCCACCGCGTCGTGGTCATCCACGCGCCGCCCGGTACGGGCCGTTACACCACTGCCCTGCACATCCTCACCACCTTGCGTATGCGCTCCATCCGCCAGGTCAGGCGTCTCCCCGACGACAAGATCGAACTCGAAGGGCTTCTGGACCAGGACACCGGCTGGATTTTGGACCTGCGACACGAGACACAGCCGCTACCCACCGCCACCGGACTTCATCTGAGAGAGATCGCGGATCATCTGCGCGAGACCCGATCGTTCGTCGTCGCCGTCGTCCACACCGACACCTGGACGAGCGTGGCTGTCGAAGCATCAGATCTGGATCATCAGCTCAAGCCCGCGGACGGGCTCCGTGTCGCCCGCGCGCACCTCGCCGACCAGCCTCTCAAACCGAGCGAGGTGGACCAGTGGCTCAGCGACAGCGGGATCACCAGCCACCTCCAGCACGCCACACCAGCGATGGCGGTCAGCTGTGCCCACACAATCGCGTCGGCCGTCACGCTGAACCGCTCAACGGCGGAACCGAAATCCTTCGACGAACTCGTCGGCTTCGTCATCCAGTCCGCGCAGAACTGGCGTAGCGAACTCCTCAATTGGCACAGGGAGCACACCGACAGCGGTCACCGCACCTACCTGCTCGCAGCCGCCGTACTCGACGGAGCAACAGCCCAGACCGTCTACGACTCCCACCTCAAGCTCGGCACGGCACTCGAAGACACACCCGTACCCACTAAAGGCCAGCGTGGCCCCGGCATCATTGAACTCACCAACACCATTAATGCAGACCTCGGCGCCGACGACCGCGTCCGCTTCCTACGCCCGGGATACGCCGAAGCCGTCGTCGACTACTTCTGGGTCGACCGCCCCCACCACGTCGAGGCCTTCACCCACTGGACAGCCGAGCAAGCAGCCCTCCTGTCCGGCGGCCTCGGGATCCGTCTGGCTGATCGCGTCAGCCAGTGGGTCATCCGCTACACCCTTGCCAAACAGAGCCTGACTGTCCTGCGCGCGACCGCCACCCACTGGGCAGCCACAAAGAACCTCAGCGGCCACGCGGTGGACCTCCTGGTTGCCGCCGCCATTGACCCGCAAACCGGCAAGCTCGCCCGCGATAAATACCTTCAATGGGCCAGCGCCCCCGACCAGCCACCCCCCGATGAACGCGGTCACACCCCGGTCGCCCTCAAGCGCGTCCTCGCCGAAGCAATGGCACAACTCGGCCCCGCCTATCCCAGGGTCGCAGTGAGGCGACTGGCAGACCTCGCCGCCCACACCGGCAACGCCACCGTCACACAAGCCGTTGGCGAGGCCCTGATGGCCATGTGGGACCAAGAAGGCTTCGCGGAACGGATCCGCGACACACTCACCACGTGGTTCACCGCAGCACAGCACCATCAAACCGCGGCCGCCCGCCGCGCCTTCCTGCATCTCGCAGAACGGACCGGCCCCTACGGCATCCCCATCCTCCTGGCCACAGACAACAGCGGACCAGACCCTTGGACCCTCACGGGCTGGCGCCGATCCCTCGACGACGCCAGCAGTAGCCAGATCCAAGGCGCCGTCAACGCCTGGTTTGACGCCGCGCTCGCACACCGCGACCTCCGCACCGCAATCGTCACCACCTTCACCGAAGCCGTCTTCCGATCCGATACCGATCGCACCTACCTCGCTCAGCGGTACATCGTTCTCAACCACGCCGCCAATGGATGGGAACCTGCCCACGCCGGGCAGCAGCCCACGGAACGTACCCGCCTGCGCGACGAGGTGCTGATCGCCATCCGAGAGGCAGACCCCACAGCCCCGATCCATGCCGGCGATGCGCCGACTACGGCGTAGAGGGGGTGGCTGGCCTCAACCCCGGGCGGGCAACCTCAGCATTACTTGCCCCATGCCCAATGTGATGCCCGGCCACCCCTTCACCCTCACCCTCACCGGGGCGTGGGAAGAACTCCCCTCGCCGCGTCCCCACCACAATCCCGACGCTGCCGCCAGCCACCACGCCCTGACCATCGTCCGCAACATCACCTCGAACCTCACTCCGGCTGACGCCGTCCTGGCAGCGGCCCGCATCAACACGCTCCTCGGTCAGGCCTCCGACATCCCGGGCATCCCTGTCAGGCTCGTCTGGGCCCACGTCGACCTGAGCACGGACCTCGAGGCACTCAGCGCCACGACCCGACACCAACGTCACCAGTACGAGGAGGAACAACGCCGCGCCGAACAGGCCCGCCACCTGGAGACGGCTCGCGCCTTCCGGACCACAGTGATGAGCGACCCCTCCCTGGCCCTGGCCTACTGGTACGCCACCGCGCCGCACACCATCGACGAAGACACGCTTACTCGCCTCGAACAACTGCATAGCCAAGTAGCTGCCTACGCACCACAAGGTCGCTGGGCACTCCTCGCCCGTCTGCTTCACACCTTCATCAGTGACCTGACCACCGATGCCAAGAACCACCTGATCGACACGATGGCTGCCCTCACCGACCGTTACGGGCAACCTGACATCGCCAGCGAGATCCGCACCCTGCACACCCCAGACCTGGCCGAGCAGCATGTCACCGCTCAGGGGCCAAACCCCTGAGCGCCCCAGACGCGACGAGGGCCGCCGATGACAACGGGGAACACTCACGCAGCGCCGGCCGCCGAATTGGCGGGCCGACGGCTGGCGCGGGTAAGCCGCAGGTCATCACCACTCCGCCTGGAACGGGCGAAGCTAGGTCCATGGCTCTCGACTTCGGCCAGCCGCACTTCAAGCGCGCTGCATCGATCCGGTGCTGCGTTGTCCAGGCACCGTACGAGTAGCGTCCGCACGCCCTGCTGCATGAGGCGTCGCTCGCATAGTCTCCCAACTCACAAGACCTGCCCCTGCCCTGCAGCTTGGAAAAGAATCATGTGATTCGCACGGGCACTTGGCGACCGTCCAATAGTTGGGCCAGCGCGTTGATCTCCTCCTCGGGCAGGGCGATGGCGGCCAAGCGGCGGGCGCGAGTGACGGCGACGTACCAGACACGCAGCACCTCGTCGGTGGCCGGATCCGAGGTGGCCCATCGTTGGACACTTCCGAGGTCGGGCAGCAGTAGCAGGACCCCGTCGGCTTCGTCGCCTTTGAGCTGGTGGACGATGTTGGTACGTATGCCGGTGGCCGGCTGGGAGCGGGGCAGTGTGGGTTTTCCTGCAAGGCGGCCCTTGCTGCCCTGCGGAGCAGCCCCGGGCAGAGGGGGCCAGGCCTTCATGGCCTGCCACACCTGTGGACCCCATTCCTTGTGGGGTGCAGGCAGGCTGTGGAGGAACGCGAAGGCCGTGCGGTAGATCTGACCTGCCGATAGGCGGTGAGCAGCCATGATGCGGTCGAGGCCGCCCGTTTCGCCTGGATACCAGTAGCCGAACAGGGCGCGTATGGCGGTGGCGCAGGCCCGGGCGAGGTCGTCGCTGGAGGCGCCCGTGGTGTGGACAGCGGTGCGGGCCCAGGCCAGGCTCGTGATGGCGTTGGTGTTGGGCTTCTCCCGGGCAATTCCCGGCAGGGTGGCGTATCTGTAGGCGGTCACGAGGCAGTCCTTGGCCTCGATGGCGTACTCCTCGGCGCGTGCACGGAAGGCATCGACGATGTTGTCACCGGTCGGAGAGTGCAGGTGACGGCTGCCGGAGGTGGCGAACCGGGTGGGCAGCAGCAGGACAGGGATGTCGTCGTCGCGCATGACGGATGCGTCCGGTGGGCGTTGTCCCGTGCGCAGGGTGGCCGCCAGGTGGCAGATGACGGGAGAGCTTCGCCAGTTGCCCGTCAGGCGGTGAGGAGTGTGGGACAGACGGGCTGCGAAGTTCCCAAGTGCGTGCGGTTCGGCGCCGCGCCAGGCGTAGATGGCCTGGTCCGGGTCGCCGACGAGGATCAGCGGTAGGCCGGCGTCGTGCAGTAGCTGGAGAATTGCCAGGTCGGCGGCTGAGCAGTCCTGGGCCTCATCGACGACGATTTCCGCGAACCGGGAGCGTAGCGGGGGCAGTAGCTTGGCTGAGGCCTCGGCGTTGTGCAGGTTCCACAGAGCCAACAACCGTGCCTCATGCCCGGTGAAGTATCCCTGCTGGCACAAAGACTTGCGGGTGGCGAAGATCTTCTCCTGCCAAGCCAGGCGGTCGTAGGCGCTGGCTTCGATGAGCTGCCTGGTGTCGTAGTCGAGGTTGTTCCAGACCACCTCCTCGCGCGCTGGATCGTGCGAAGGGTGCAGGGCCATGGGGAAGCGGTGCAGTGAGATTTCGCGGTCTGTACCCTGCACCGGGGCCTTGATGCTCGCCCACGAGTCCAGTAGCCGGGGCACGGGCTCGGCTGGACGCCGAGGCTTGACCAGGAACTCCCACAAGAACGAATCGAGCGTGCCGATGAAGTGTGGTGCCTGGACGAGGTCGGCGCGGCCCGCCTGGCGGCAGCGGCGGGCCATCTGATCCCGCGCTACCCGAGTAAACGAGATCAGTGCCCGGCCTTGGCGTAGCAGCCGTCTGGGCGACTGCAGATGGCGGTTGGTGATCACATGCGTTTTGCCCGCGCCTGGGCAGGCGGGTACGTAGGCCGGAGCGATCACCGTTGTTGCGGTGTTCTGCTGTGCCTCGGCGTCGGCTCGCACCGTCTTCGTCTGCTCCGGCTCGCTCATGGCGTGATCAACCCGGCAGCGCTGTCGATGGCGACGATGAAGCGGATGGCGTCCGCCAGGTAGTCGGGCACGGTGAACTCAACTGCCGGATCGCCCAGCACATCGGCGAGCTCCTGGGCGAAGAGGCCCTTGGAGATCTCGGTGCCCTTCACGACCTGCTCGTCCGCGCCCGTGGCAGTCCGACTGGTCTTCGCGACGAACAACTCCCCGAATGCCAGGGCGGGGTCCTTTGCCTGGGCGACTTGCTCCCAGCGTTCCTTCGAGCGCGGCGCACACCGCAGGAACGCGGCCTTCAAGGCGGCGATGTTGTCGGCCGACCACAGCGCCGGTTCCAGCGTGCGGGGTGCCGCGGCCAGGTGTAGCTCACCAGGCGAACCCCAGCGGAGGGGAAGCGCCCGCAGTGACTGCAGCCGGCGCGGTTCCGGCTGGTCGGGTGCCACATCGGTGTCGGTGATCAGCACCACCCGCCGTCCCAGGCTCATCCCGTCCACGGGTGCCAGAAGTACCCGCAGATAGACCTCGAATCCGACGCCGTCGACGATCACCCGGGTGGTGCCGAAGAAGCGTTCCAGTGCTTCGGACGCTTCCCGGACTGCTCGTGCGTCTGAACCCGCCGGGGCGGCAAGGACCCGCTCGGCCAGGGCGGGCAGCAGAAGAAGTTCGGAAATGCCCTCCACCAGAATTGCTCGTGACGCGAATAGTAGGGCGCTCTTCGTGGCATCCAGGTAGCGGTCCAGATGCCTTATCCGATCTGGGCTCAGATGCAGCCGGGGAATCGGCAAAGGATGTGCCTGCCAGCCGCTGGACCACCCGGCCGGGCACCGGGCCATAATCACCAGATTCTCCACGCTGGCGGCAGCCGACAGGATCGGGGAATGGGTCGTGACCACCACCTGCAGATGCCCGGCCGGCTGGGACGGGTCACCGGCAGGACGACAGCGCGAGGCCCGCGCCCGCTGCTGCAGGTAGCGCAGCAGCAGCGTCTGCAGTTGCGGATGCAGGTGCGCTTCAGGCTCCTCGACCAGCAGCAGGGTCAGGTCGGCGTCCGCTGCTGCGTCCAACTCTGCCATCACTGTGGCGATGAACAGGGCATTGGAGTAGCCCAGCCCCGAGGCCGACAGCGGAAGAGGCTGGCCGACGGCATCACCCAGCAGCACCCGGAGCGACCGGGCGATCGACGCGAACGTAGGCTCGGCCAGCGCGAGTTGACTAGTCTGGGGGTGTGCGCCGACGGTCATGTTCCGCAGAGGGTCATTAATTTTCTCGCTGACTCTAGCCACGTCCGGATCCGCAGCCACCCTCTTCAGATCGCTGCCGATCCGTTCCACGAAGGCATCAACCTGCTCATCGTCCCCCAACAGCCCGCGAAGGATCATCCGCACCCGGTCCCCGCCAGCCGAGGCCAGCTCTCGCTCCGCGTCGCGCAGCGCGGGCAGGTAGACATGCCGCACGCCCCCACGAGCGGGAGGATCGCCTGTGACGGGGAGGCCCACGCCCTGCGTCCAGACGGTACTTCCTCGGCGTCCGCCCGGCTGTGGTGGTGTCCAGGACACCTGCCACCGCGCGGTACGACTATCGGGAGCTCCTTCGGGCAGCAGTGCCTCCAAGTACGCCCCACTGTGCTGCGGACCGATGCCTGCTACGTCCAGTTGCAGGAGAGGGCCGCCCAGCGTGGCCGCAGCCTGCAGGACGTCAGCTTCCTCGAAGTACCGTATTCGGCGCCCATCCAGGGGATCCGCGAGCAGTCGGAGCGCGTCGATCACGCTCGACTTGCCTGCGTTGTTCTCCCCGACCAGGACCGTAACTTCCGGCCGCAGCGGGATCTCCACCCGCTCGCATGATCGGAATCGCTCTACCAACACCTTGGACGCGTACACCGCTCGCCCCACCCCTGATCCGTCACCCAGAGCAACAGTGATCATATGATGGTAGGTGTTGTGTGGCGTGATCTGTCCGTCATCTCCAACACTTCTTGCCGCAAGGGCACGTCGAGTCTTGGCTGCGCTCGGCGATCGTTTCCCGGCGTGGCATCCGTCGGCTGCCCGATCGGGATACCGCAAGCGCCGCCCGCTACGTGCATGCCGCCATGGCGGCACCTCGCCGTGAAGAACGTTGAAACATCATGCTCTCCGGGTGCGATGCGGCGAGGTAAACCCGGCCGTGCGGAAGGCATTGCGGATCTCCGTCAAGGGTTCGCGATCGCGGTTGTAGCGGAGCTTGTTGGTGAGGAGGACGGCCCAGCGGTCCTGGGTGGGGCTGATCCACATGCCCGTGCCGGTGAAGCCGTAGTGGACCCAGACGTCTTCGGCGGGGTCGGTGCCGGGGGCGGGGTGCCAGAAGAGGCCGCGGGCGGGGGTGAGGGTGCCGGTGTGGATGCGGAGGGAGTCGTTGATCCAGGCGGGGCCGAAGGCCACCCGGGTGGGGGCGAGCATGTGGCGGAGGAAGAGGGCGAGGTCGTCGAGGACGGAGAAGGTGCCGGCGATGCCGCAGACGCCGCCGAGGAGGCGGGCGGAGAAGTCGTGGGCGGTGCCCCTGAGGTGGGTGCCGGTCGCCTCGTCGTACTCGGTGGGGGCGCAGCGGGCAGCTTCGGTGGCGGAGAGGGGGCCGAAGCGGGTACGGGTCATGCCCAGGGGGTACCAGACGCGGTCGGTGGCGAGCCGGTCGAGGGGCTGGCCCGAGAGGCGCTCGGCGAGGTAGCCGAGGATCAGGGCGGCCCGGTCGGTGTATTCGACGGCCTCGCCCGGTGGGCGGTGGAGGGCTTCGTGGAGGACGCCGTCGCGGATGTCCTGGGGGTCGGTGCCGTAGAGGTTCTTGAGGTTGGCGCGCAGGGGCAGGCCCGCGGTGTGGGTCAGGAGGTGGTGGGTCGTGGCCCGGGCCAGGGGATGGCTGGCGACCTCGTCCCAGAAGGTGCCTAGAGGGGCGTGGAGGTCGAGTTTGCCCTCTTCTGCGAGCGTGCCGATCGTGGACCAGACGGCGAGGATCTTGGTGAGGCTGGCGACGTCGAAGACGGTGTCCAGTCGCATGGGCTCGTCGGTCCGGTCGGGGTCGAGGAGGCCGACGGCTCCGCTCGCGCGGATGTCGTCGGCGTCCCCGACCGCCCACACCGCGCCGGGGTAGACCTTCTCGCGCACGCCGGTCTGGAGGAGGTCTTCGATTCGGGCGGTGGAGGACGTGATCATGGTCTCCTGATCGTCGTACGGCCGCGGGTGGTCCGTCGGTCAGGGTAGTGAGGCCGCCGGGGCGGTTCCGGCTCCGCCACGGGCAGAGTCAGGTAAGCCGGTGGTGGAGGTGGAACCTGGCTCGCATCTCCCTCTGACTCTCTGCGGGGACCTGGGTGACGAAATCGGGTGCGGGATTCGGCGTCGGCGTACCGTGCTGGGGGTGACGGATACGACACGAGAAGATGGTCTGACGGCAGTGCTGCCCGCTCTGTCCGACGCGTTCGGGCTGGGCGCGGTGAGTGATCGGCGGTTCCTTGCCCACGGCCTGATGAACCGGAACTGGCGGCTCGCGACGGCCACGGGGGTGTACGCGCTCAAGGAGATCACCGACGTTCCTCTGCCGAAGGTTCGCAGGAACCTCGCGGTCCTCGTGGACCTGGCCCGTGAGGGCATCCCGGTGCCGGCGCCCCTGTTCGAAGCCGGTGGCGACCTCGTGGTGGAAGTCGGTGGTCACGGCTACTGCGTCCTGCCGTGGGTGGATGGCGAGCACCTTCAAGGGACGGATCTCCCGCTCGACCAGGTGCGCGATCTTGGTGCTCTCCTGGGCCGCCTGCACGAGGGTTTGCGGCGGCATGGGCCCGGCTCGGTCCCGGAGCAGGCACCGGTTGCGAAGGTCCGTGATGTGGCCGAGGCCGACCGGGCCGCCGTTGCTCTCGCGAGTCGCCTTCCGGCCGATCCGGTCACCGACTTGGACAAGGCCGCCGCCGAGGCCCTGCACGGCCGCCGCGGCCTCCTCGCCCGGTACGCCGGTGCCCGGCCGGACGGCGAGGTGCCGGCCGGGCCGTACGGGTGGACGCACGGCGACTTCCAGTACCGCAACCTGCTGCGCCGCGACGGCCGGGTGGTGGCGGTACTGGACTGGGACCGGCTCGGTGTCCGTCCGTACGGAGAGGAGGTCGCGCGGACCGCGCAGGTGCAGTTCGGGGTAGGTGGTGTCTTCGACCTCGACCGTGTTGCCGCCTTCTGCTCCGGGTACCGGTCCGTGATCGATCTATCTGAGGGCGACCTCGCCGACGCGGTGAAGCGACTGTGGTGGAAGCGGCTGACCGACTTCTGGCAGCTGGAGTTCTACCTCGACCGCCAGGACCCCACCTTCGGCGAGATGTTCCTGACAGACGAGGCACTGCTGAACTGGTGGACCGACCGCGCCGACGAGGTGCAGGCCGCCTACGCAGCCAGTTAGCCGGCGGCTGCTGTCGCCGGGATGAGCCCGGCGGCAGCAAGCTCGGGCAGGCACGGCCGGACCAGCGGCGCTGCCCCGGTGCGGGCCTTCGCGCCGAGGTCGGCCCGATCAGCCGTCTCGATCGCCCGCACCCAGGCGTCCACGTCGTCGGGGTGGAGGATCACTCCGCCGTCCCCGACCGCCTCGGGAATGCCGCCACGGGACGAGCCGATCGTGGGGACGCCGTGGAGCCCAGCTTCCACGATCACCCGGGGGAAGGCGTCCTCGACTTGGGAGGGCACGAGCAGCAGGTCGTTCGCGGCGTAGATCGGGCTCATGGCGTAGGTGCGGGGGACCCAGTGCACGTTCGGGTGTGCGGTGAACTCGCCAGCCGTGTCCCACCAGCCCTCGACGAGGGTGAACCGGAGGGTGGGCAACCGGCGGATCAGCTGGTGCAGGAGGGCCGCGCCCTTGGCGGGGATGGGGTTGACCATCAGCACGCCGCCGGGGACGCGGGCGGCTGTGCCGTGCCCCGAGGCGAGGAGGGGCCCGGCGCCTTTGGCCGGCGCGAACGGCGGGTAGAAGACGACCGCCTTTGTGTCGGCGTGGGCTTGGGCCCGTCCGGCGACGAACTTCGACGTGACGAGGGCGACGTGCGGTCGGCCGTGGAGGACGCCCATGCTGTTGGCCGAGACGGAGTGCAGCCATCCGGCGACCCGAGAGGATCGCCGGGCAAGGGCGGCGAGGTCGGAAGCCCGTTCCTGCGAGGTCACCACCAGCTCCGGCCGGACCTCGGCCAGGAGGCCCTTCATTGTTGCTTCCACCCTGTCCTGCGGCACGGCCCGGCACGAGACGCCGTTCCACCGGTAGCGGACCTCCCCGCCCGTCTCCTCCCACACGGTTCCGTGGGCCCGGAGGTGGGCGCGCAGGTGGCCGATCTGGGCGGACCCGTTCCAGGGGGCCTCGTGGCTGCCGAGGTAGACGACCCGCCAGCCGGCCCGGACGAACTCTTCCGCCAGGAGCTGCTGGGAGACCTCCGCGCCCCCGATCAGCAGCGGTGGCGGTGTCCGCCGCCATGCGAACAGCACCGTCGGGCCGGTCACCGGACACCCGCCCAGTACGTGAAGAGGGCCTGCACGACGGCGGCCGTCTCCTGCCGGTCGCCGTCCCCGGAGGCGACGGCCAACTCCGCAGTCGCCGGGCTGCGGACGGGGCGGCAGAAGTAGTCGCGGAAGTGCGTGAGGAAGGCGGGGTCGTGGAGGAAGTAGTCGGGCTCGACCTCGTGGTGTCCGGCCGCCTTGCGCCGCAGGTGCAAGAGCTCGGGCGTCACGTCCAGGTACAGGGTGTGGTCCGGCCTCAGGTGCGGCATCTCCTCGGCCCGCTGGCACAGTTCCGGCAGGATGCCGAAGCCGTGGATCTCGTCCATGGCGTGTGCGTGGGCGAGGAGGGTGTCGACGGTCCGGTCCAGGACGACCAGCCCGCCGTGCCGGCGGGCGGCGCGCACACGCCCGTCTTCGATCTCCATGAACGTCATGAACGCCTCCACCTGCTCGGCGGCGGACCGGGTGGCGGGGGTGGGGACGTCCTCGCGGCGCGCGAACGACTTGACGTAGCAGGGGAAGAACATCGCGTTCCGCATCGCCAGCACCCGGCGGAGTCGCCCCAGGGCGGAGGTCTTGCCCCCGTACGAGGGGCCTTCCAGGCCGAGGATCACCACGACCCCCCGAGGCGGTAGAAGCGTTCCGCGAACTGGCCCCGCGGACGGCCGTCCGGGTCGGGCAGCAGGTGGGCGGCGACGGTGTGGGCGTGCCGGATCGGCCGGTACATCTTCCGCGCGGGGTGCATCTGCGAGCCGTGCATGTGCAACAGGGTCAGCTTGTCCAGGACGGTGCCCGTGATGTCCTCCAGCTCCGGTTCGAGGGCGTCGCGCACCCGCTGCCGGAACAGCTGCTGGTCGCATCCGGACAAGCCGTAGGTGGACCAGAAGGCAGCGTCCTCCCAGAACCACCGGCAGCCCAGGCGGCGCGCCGCCTCGTGGACGGCGAGGTGGTCCGGGTGGCGGGTGACTGCGGCCGGGGCGAGCAGTTCAGCGTCGTCCATCCCGTCCAGCACCTCGGCGAGCTCGGAGGTGATCCGGTCCACCTGGGCGGGCTCGGGTGCTTGGTACGGCTTCTCGGCGTCCTTGTGCCCCAGACCGACCCGGGCCGCTCCCAGGGGCAACAGGGACTGGGCGGCTTCGCGGTCGCGGAGTCCGGAGACCGCCTCCACGCTGTTGTAGGTGCTTTCGAGGGAGGGGTGGACGCTGCGCGAGCGGGTGAAGACGGTAACCACGGTCAGCGGTCGGGGACGGGCGAGGAAGGTCCCGGAGGCGGACAGGACGAAGTCGTCGTGGTGGGGTTCGATGACGACCACCGGCCGCCCGGACGGCTTGCGCGGCTCGATCCAGTACGGCGCGAGGGTCAGCGGCGCCGTCAGCGTCATGATCTCCTTGGCCCCGGTCAGGGAGTCCATCCAGGACCGGTGCGCGTTCAGGAGGTCGGTGGGGAAGGTGTAGACGCCGTCGGCGTCCGGCAGGGGAAGGCGGGTCACCTGAGGTTCTCCGATCATCGGACGGTGGTGGCGTACCAGTTGCGCCAGAAACGGGGCGAGGCCAGGCCGACGCGGACGATCAGCGGGTTCTGCCACCAGAGCATCCGGGCCGTGGACCAGGCGTCGTAGCGGCGGGTGGAGGGCCGCACCCGGAGGTCTTCGAGGACCGCGACCGGCCCGCCCGTGCGGCGGCCGTATGCGGTCAGTCGGGCGAAGAACTCCATGTCCTCGCTCATGAAGTAGTCCGGCCGGTAGCCGTGTACGGCCTTGAAGGCGTCCCGGGTGCAGAACTGGTTGACGCCCTGGGCGCCCCCGTGACGGGCGCGGTGGTGGTCCCAGTAGGCGCAGAGCAGACGGGCCCCGAACCGGGCGGGGGTGTAGAGCGGTGGGATGGCCCCACCGACGGCCCCGGCGTCCATCGCGGCGACGGCGGCCGTGATCCCCTCCAGCGGTAGGGCCACGTCGGCGTCGACGAAGAACAGCATCCGGCCCTCGGCCGCGCGGGCTCCGGTGTTCCGGGCCAGGCCGATGCTGCGGACCGGCTCCGTCACCACCCTGGCCCCCAGCTCCTTCGCGACGGTCGCGGTGTCGTCGGTGGAGGCGTTGTCCACCACGATCACTTCCCCGGTGAGGCCGGACAGGGCCTCCCAGGCCCGGAGGGAAGCGAAGACGGTGGGCAAGTAGCGGGGCAGGTACTCGGCCTCGTTGTACGCGGGGATGATCACCGACAGATCGGGATCGATCACAGCACGGTCCTTCCTGGTTGCGGGGACAGGGCGAGGTGCAGGCGGGCCGCCCAGGCGTCGTGGTCGCGGCCCTCCCGGTGGGCGGCGTAGGTCCAGCCGCGAACGGCCTGGAAGGCCACATAGGCGTCCAAGAGCCGGGTATCGACGGGCCGTCCGTAGGCGGCGGCCATGAACACCCGGTCGGACGGTTCCAGGGCGTCGCAGGTCACGAGGGTCTGGGCGAGGTTGTATTCGGGGACTTCCACGGTCGCGGCCTCGAAGTCCACGAGGTAGTCGGGGAGGCGAAGCCGGCCGTGTTCGCCGGAGGTGAGGCGTAGGTCGTCTCCGCGGACCACGTTCTCCAGGTGGAGGTCTCCGTGGCACCACACCAGCCGTTCCACGCGGGCCCCGGCTGCGATGACTTCCAGGGCGGGCGCGAGCCGGACGAAGAGCTGTTTGGGGCAGTGGGTGGCAAGGGCGCTGACCTGCTGGCCGATGCCCGGCGCCAGGGGGACGCCGGGCGGGGCCTTGGTGCTGTGGAAGGCCGCCAACAGCAGGGCGAGCCGCAGCAGGGCCGCGGGACGTGGGATCTGCCCGGCCCGGACGGCGCGGCCCAAGGTGCTCGTTCCGGCATCGGCGGTGACCAGGGCTGAGACTGTCAGACCGGGAACGGGGCCGTGCCCGATTACGGCCGGTACCCGCACCCGCCCGGCGGCGGTGACGGCGGCCAGGAGGCGGGCCTCGTCGGCCGCTCCGTGGTTGGTGTCGGCCACGAACAGCTTGACCACCACCCGGCGGCCGTCGGCGAGACGGACGCGGTAGACAGCCGTCTTCGGCCCACGGCGGACCCGGACCGTCTCGGCCGGAGCCGACCCGGACAGCTCCGCGCAGGCCCGCTCCACTGCCGGGAATGTGCCGCCGCCGGTCACCGTGCGCCCACCCCGGCCAGGTGCTGCAGGGTGCGGTGCATCTGCTGCCGGTAGGCACGTACGTCCTCGGTGCCGGGGCACGAGCGCATCCACGGCTTGTGGCCCCCGACGAAGTGCACCACGTGCCCGTCCCGGCGGGTGACCGGGCGGCGAAGGACCCGGCGGACCCAGTCCCCCCGCTGGAGGAACCGGTCCACCTCGAACCGGTTGAACACCGGCCCGACCGGGTGCGCGGCCCCGGAGGACAGCAGCCAAAGGTTTAGGGCGCACTGGTCGTTGTGCTTGATGTACTGCCGCCCGCCGACCAGGGCCCGCTGGACCCCGGTCCGCATGGGGGCGAGCATCGGCGCGGGGACCCACAGCATCCGGGCGTTGACGTAGGTGCGCCCGACCAGGTGGGGCCAGCGCTCGGCGACCCCCGGCAGTGCCGGGCACTGCCCGACGGCCGGGTTGAACTCGTCCTGCACGGCGCCGATCCGGTCCGCCGGCAGTCCGTCCAGGGGCGCGGAGAGGTCGCCGCGCACGTGTACGTCCGCGTCCACGTAGATCAGGAACGGCCGGTCGAGGAAGCCGGGGGTGAACCCGAACCTCAGGTAGGTGGCGACGGAGATGTAGGCGGTGTCCGCCATGACGCTCTCGGCCGGCGGGGTCTGCCAGCGCAGGTCGAAGGAGCCGAACCCGCAGCGGCGGGCGAACGACTCCATCACGGCGGCCTGCCCCGGGGACAGGCCGTTGGTCAGTACCCGTACCGCGCTCTCGCGGCGATCGGCCACCGGTAGGTGGTCGGCGACCGACCCGAGCGTGACCAGGGCGGGCAACAGGTAGCGGGCATCGACGCACATGCCGATCGCGTACACGTGGGTGCCTCCAGGGCGAGGTTCGACGGGCCCGGCGCGGGCCGGGGAACGGTGGCCGCCTCCTCGCCCGTATGTGGAGGAGACGACGGTCGGTGGGGCGCTGTTGTCACCTGCCGGGGCCGGGCAGGTGGTGGGGCTTCCGGTAGCGGCGCCTCCGGGCAGGCCGGCGCCGGAAGCGGTTCAGGTAGACCGCAGGAGGTCCGTGTACCGGGCGAGGTGGGCCACTGACTTGGCCAGCAGCCGCAGCGCTATCGCCGGATCGCTCCCGCAGTCCCGGGCGACCTTGCGGGCGAACCGCACGGTGGCGGTTGCGATGTCCTTCTGTCGGCTCTCCGGCAGCAGGTCCGCGTACCGTTCAGCGGGTGCCGCGAGGGTGCGGACGCCCTCGCGCAGCCGCTCCCGCAGCCGGACGGACGCTTCCCCGGCCGGTTGGTGGTCGGCCAGGGCGAGGGCGGCCTCGACGTCCCCGGCGACGGCGGCAGTCGCAGAGGTGATCGCGGTCTCCTGGTCGGCGGAGGTGACCGTGGCTGCCTCGCTCGGTACTGCTGCCACTTCGTGCGCGAGTACGGTCACGATTCCGCTCCCATCCGGCTGCTGCCAGTTCGGCTGTGCGGACAAGTAACCCGCGACCGAGCCGCGTTGGACATGACGAATCGGCTCGCGCCTACTCGCGTGACCACTGACGAAAAGTCCCGACCTCCGCTACCTCGGACGTCAGCCCCACCCCTACCGTGGCTGCATGGTGCGAAAGCGGAACGCGGAATTAGAGACCTGGATGAAGGAACACGGGCTCAGTGCGGGCGCTCTTGCCGAGCAGGTCAACGACGCCATGGCAGACCTCACAGGCCACCGAGGCGCCGTCACCGAACGGACGGTCTACCGGTGGCTGTCGGGAGAGAACCGCTCGCCCCAGGACCGCCAGTGGCAGGCCTTGGAGGTCGTCTTCGGGCTTCCTGCGACCGAGCTGGGCTTCGTACCCCGTGCCCGCCCCCGCCCCACAACGCCCTCGGCACGACTGGAGGACCCTGTGCTCGGCCGTCGAAGCTTCATCTCCGTAGCCACCGGCGCCGCCGTCGCCGTGTCCACCGGCACTGCGACCGCAGCCACCCGACCCACCGTCGGGCATTCCGACGTCGATCGCCTGCGCGTTCTGCTGGCCGAACTGTGGCTCCTGGACGACCAGAACGGTGGCGGCCCCGTGCTGGAGAGGCGCGCAGCCGACCTCGCCGCCCGTACGCTCAGCCTCCAGCAGCACGGTTCCGCCAGCCAGCGCGTCCGCTCCCGCCTCTACGCCGTCGCCGCGTCCTTCACGGCCTTCGCCATGTTCTCCGCCATCGACGCCCGCCGGCTGGGGGAGGCCCAGCGTTACCTGGAGCAGTCCGTCACCCTCGCAGGGCTTTCCGGAGACGGACAGGTCCAGCACCAGACGTGGCGGTACGCCGCCATGCTCGCCGGACAGCGGGGCCGGTACGCCGACGCCCTCGCCGCGGCCGAAGCCTGCACCGGTACCCGGGCGCACCGCACCGACCCGTTCTACGCCTCGCTGACCCACTCCCGCATCGCCCTGACCGCCGCCAGCCTCGGCGACAAGACCCGGGCCCTCCGAGCCCTGGACCGGGCTCACAGTGCCTACGACCGTGCCGATCCCGCGGAGGCCCGTCCGTCCTCCGTCGCCTTCTACACCCGGGGCGAACTCCACGGCCTGACCGGCATCACCCACTACCGGCTCGGCGAAGCGGAGAAGGCCGAGTTCTACGCCCACCGGTGCATCGCGGACCTCCGTGACGACCAGCACCGCAACCGCGCCTACTACCTGTCCCAGGCGGCCCTCGCGCAGGTCGCGCAGGGCGACGTCGAGCAGGCCGTGGCCACCGCCGCCCGCGTCATCGCCCCGACCGGCGCCGACGCGGGCCGGGTCCCCCACCTCCTGGGCAGCTTCACCTCCGCACTCAACCAGGCGGCCCCCAAGTCCGCCGTCACCCGCCAGTGGAACGACCGCACCCGCACTGCCTGAACCGTCACGCGACAAGGAGCACCATGCCCGCCCCGGAGATCACCCTTCACCGCTACGGCACCGATCAGCTGCCCGCCATCCGCCCCACGCTGGTCGGCGTGTACGCCGAGGTGTACGAGAAGGAGATCGGCGAGGACCCGTTCTTCTCCGTCGACCGCTTCGAGGGGCGTCTCACAGGCCACTCCTCCCGCCCGTCCTGGGAGGCTGTGGTCGCCTACGACGGTGGCGAGGCCGCCGGCTACGCCTACGCCGCGGCCCTGCCCCAGAACACGGGCTGGTGGGCCCACATGCTTCAGCCCCTTCCCGAGGCCGACACGAGCGAAGACGGCGCCCGCACCCTCGCTCTCTTCGAGATCATGGTCCGCACGCCCTGGAGGGGCACGGGCCTGGCGCACAGGATCCATGAGGAACTGCTGGCCGGTCGCACCGAGGAACGCGTCACGCTGCTCGTCGAGCCCGGCCACCCGAAGGTGAAAGCCCTCTACGAGGGGTGGGGGTATCAGCACATCGGCGACCAGCAGCCGTTCCCCGACGCCCCTGTGTACACCACCATGCTCCGGACCTTCAGGTGATGGCGGTAGGTCTGCAGGGATCCTGATGTGGGGTTCAGGGGCGTGGCGGTGAGTCCTAGTAGTCGCTGATGAGTTGGTCGGTGGCGTCCTGGACGCGCGCGGAAGCGCGGCGGACCGAGTCGAGTACGGCGTCGAGTTGGATGTCGGTCGGTCGGTCACCGGAGTTGACGGCGCGGGTCAGCTGGTTCAGGTTGTTGCCGATCTGGCCGAGGTGCCTGCGGGCGGTGAACAGCTCGATGATGGTCTCGCGACGCCCGGCGATGGCCGCGGCGCTGGTGTGGGGGTCGTGGGCCGCGTTGAGGGCGGCTTTGGCGAAGAAGCCGGCGACGGTCACGCCGACAGCTTTGGCGGCGGTCGCGACGAGCGCGTGCTCGTCGTCGTTCAGACGGACGCTGCACACTTTGGAGCGCCGGCTGTGCTTGTGGGTGCGGCGTCGCGTACGGGGCTCTGGAGGGGTAGCGGAGGTGTTCGGGGCTTCGCACCGAGGCTGTCGATCCTCTCCCAGCTGCGTCCGCCCTGCGGTCGCAGCCTCCTCGTCAGGCGTCCCCCGGCGCCGGACGAGGCTCCGTCCCCCTGGGGCGGAGAGCCCTACCCTTTCACCGTCCTGCCTGTTGATGCGGCCGATCCTCCCCCGCCGCTCCCCAACGTGGCTTCATTCTCCCCAGATTCTCCCCAGCGGAGGCTGCCTCGGAAGGAGGATCGCCGCTGGTGACTGTGATCCGTGTGCCACGACGGGCTACGCGGCGTAATGACAGCGAGGCAGGAACAGGTGGCCGCTGTTTGCATGGCGGTGCTCGCGCTTGGGTGCCGCTGCTCGTTCACAGGGTGCTCAGAGCCACCGCTGCCCTCCGTGCGGTGCACGACCACCCGGTCTTCATTCCAACCGCCGTGACCGGCAACCTCAAGCCGAACGTCCTGCTCAAGCTGGCGGCCTTCGAACTGGACGGCCTGCTCGACACGGAGATCTGTGGATTTGCCTGCGACGACCACCACCGGCCAGCGCTCGTCGCTGTCGCGCAGGAGGGCTGAGGCGCTCGCGGACCTCTGACCGGCGGAGTCACTTGCCAATTGGGCGCAGCTGAGCCCGGTTCCCGGTGGTGACCGGATTTACGGGTGCGGATTACCTATCAGATCGGTTGCGTGGTACGACTGTTCGATTATTTGGTCGGTCCTGACGCATGGGGGATGACATCGCGTGGCTGTTACGGTGCCCGACTGGGCAAACACGCTCCTGGACTTGATCGGTGTGGCCTGGCCGAATGTGGACGAGGACGCCTACCGGGCGATGGCCGACTCGCTCCGTGACTTCGCCGAAGGCTTGCTGGACGATGGGCAGCTCGCCAACAACCACGTCGAACGCCTGCTCTCGGCCAGCAAGGGCGAGTCGATCGAGGCTCTGAACCGGCACTGGAACACGGTCAAGGGCAAGCACTTCAGGGACATCGCGGACGCGGCCCGCACCATCGCCGGCGCGATGGATATGGCGGCCGATGCCGTCGAGGCCATGAAGTACGCGGCTCTGGTCCAGCTCGGCTACCTTGCCGCCGAGGCCGGCATTGCGCTTTCCCTGATCCCGGTCACCGCGGGTCTGTCCGCACTCTTCGGCGCGGCCGCGATGCGCGCGACCCAGGAGGTCGTCAAGCGCCTCATCAAGGAGTGTGTCGAGGAGGCCGTCGGCTACATCGTCTCCGCGATGACCGAGCCGGCCGTCGCCGCCCTGGAGGGCATGGCCGCCGACCTCGTTGTCCAGCTCGGCTCGATGGCCCTCGGCTTCCAGGACGGCGTCGACCTCGACCAGGCCAAGCAGGCGGGCAAGGACGGGTTCAACGACGGCGTCCAGTCCGGCAAGGAAGCCCTCCACCTCGCCTCGGCAGGGACTTCCTCCGCCGGCAGCAAGGGCACTGGTCTGGTCGACCTCCACATCGAGCACTCCGAGCACGCCCGCGCCGGCACCCACCTCAACAACGTCAGCACCAACATTCACGGCAAGACGACAACGCACCTGACGAAGGCCAAGTCCCACCACGGCCGCACCCGCGGCCGCGACTCGATAGCCCAGGCCATCGACCCCGTCGCCGACAAGGCCATGACAGCCCTCGTCAAGGCAACCAAGGCGATGGGCGATCACGTCGGCACGACCCTCCCCAAGGCCGTCAAACAGATATCCACCGACCACAAGAAGAACGATGACTCCATCCACGACAGCTTCAACCGGCTGAAGAAGAATGGTTCCGGCGGAGGCGACAAGAGTCCTGGCAAGGGCCGCCCGGTCGATTACCGAAAATCTGAGGACTCCTCCCGCACCAAGCCGAACTCGCTGCGCGACGCGAAGGACGACCCCCGGCGCAACGCGGTCTCCCTGACCAAGAAGACGTGCAAGAACGACCCTGTCGATGTCGCTACTGGCGAGATGACCCTGCCGCACACCGATCTGGCGCTCCCCGGCGCTCTACCGCTGGTCCTGCGTCGTACCCACTTGTCCGACTACCGCTTCGGCGAGTGGTTCGGACGGAGCTGGGCCTCCACCCTTGACGAACGCATAGAAACCGATCCGGTCGGAGCCGGCGCCATCTGGGCCCGCGAGGACGGCTCCCTGCTTGTCTACCCTCGCCTTCCGCGGCCCGGCGGCGATTCGGTCCTCCCCCTGGAAGGTGAACGGCTGCCTCTCACCCACGACGGGGAGGCCGACGGTGAGACGACCTACACAGTTACCGACTCCCACACTGGTCTACGGAAGTCGTTCACCGGCAGCCCTTACCTTGCTTCCATCGCCTACTGGCTGACGGAGGTTGAAGACCGTCATGGCAACACGATCACGATCTCCCGCGGTCCCGATGGGGCACCCACGACGGTCGCGCACAGCGGCGGCTACACGGCCGAGGTGACCACCGAGGACCACCGGGTGTGCTCCTTGCGTCTGAGGACGCCTGAAGGGCCCGTCGAGGTGCGCCGGTACGGCTTCGACGAACGGGGCAACCTCGATGCCGTCTTCAACGACTCCGGGTTGCCTCTGCGTCTGACCTACGACGATGGGGACCGGATCACCTCCTGGACCGACCGCAGCAGTTCCACGTTCCGGTATGTGTACGACGGGGAGGGCCGGGTCGTCCAGACCGTCGGGCCGCAGGGCTTCATGTCCTCGACGTTCGCCTATGGCGAGGTGCACCCTGAGACGGGCCACCGCATCACCCGATACGCCGATTCCACCGGCAGCACAACGGTGTTCTACATCAACGACCGTCTCCAGGTCGTTGCGGAGACCGACCCGCTCGGTCACACCACGCACTACGAGTTCGACGCATTCGACCGGATGCTAGCCGTCACCGACGCCCTCGGGCATGCCACCCGAGTGGAGCGCAACGAGGCCGGCGACATCGTCGCCATGACCGCCCCGGACTCGGAGCGCACCACCGCTGCCTACGACTCGGCACGCCGTCCCACAGAGGTGATCGAGCGGGGCGGGATCCGGTACCAAGTACGTGTACGGCGAGGACGGCAGCGTCAGCGCTGTAGGGCCCACCGGCGACCGCACCGAACGCTCTTTCGATGCTGTCGGTGCGATGGCCCGGTACACGTCCCCGACCGGCCTGGTTACTCAGGTCGTCAACGATCGCGCCGGACTGCCCGTGGAGATAACGGCTCCGGACGGATCGACAGCCTTCTGCGCCAGGGACGCCTTCGGACGCATCGTGAGTGTGACTGATGCACTCGGCGGAACCCTCACTCAGGCGTGGACCACCGAAGGGAACCTGTCCTGGCGTGTGCTGCCCGATGGCAGCAGGGAGGAGTGGCAGTGGGACGGCGAAGGGAACCTGCTCGCACACACCGACCGGATGGGTCGCACGCATAGCTACACGGTCACCCACTTCGACCGCACCGCGGCAACCACCGGCGGGGACGGAGGCAGCTACCAGTACGTCCGCGACACCGAGCTGCGGCTGACACAGGTCACCAACCCTGCAGGCCGGCACTGGACATACACCTACGACGCAGCCGGGCGTCTCGTCGCCGAGACGGACTTCGACGGCCGCACGCTGACGTACGCGCACGATGCCGTCGGCCGCCTGATCCGGCGAACCAACGCGGTCGGCCAGAGCCTCAGCTTCGAGCGTGACGCGCTCGGCCGGGTGGTACGCCTGCTCCACGACGACGGCTCCGCCTCCGTCTTCTCCTTCGGCCCCGAGGGCCATGCATGCCGGGTGTCCAACGCCCACGCGGACATCGTGTGGGAGCACGACTCCGCCGGGCGACTGCTGGCCGAAACCGTCAACGGACGGACCATGGCCTTCGAGTACGACGCCGAGGGAAGGCGTACCTACCGTCGCACCCCCTCCGGCGCTGTAAGCCGGCTCGCGTTCGACGAGAGCGGCCTGGCCTCGTACACCACGGGTGAGCACGTCTTTCAGTTCGACCGTGACCCGATGGGGCGTGAGAGGGCCCGCACCGTCGACGGAGCCCTCACCCTGCACCAGGAATGGGACGCGGTCGGGCGTATCAGCCACCAGTCCCTGACCGCGCTGGGCGCCGAACTCATGGAACGCTCTTTCACGTACCAGGCCGACGGTTCGCCGACTGTCATCGACGACAGCCTCCTCGGTCACCGCGGCTACACCCTCGATTCCGCGTCACGCATTACCGCGGTCCAGGCCCCGGGATGGAGTGAGCAGTACGCGTACACCACC
Source organism: Streptomyces sp. NPDC054932 (assembly GCF_053610205.1). Classification (NCBI taxonomy): domain Bacteria; kingdom Bacillati; phylum Actinomycetota; class Actinomycetes; order Kitasatosporales; family Streptomycetaceae; genus Streptomyces; species Streptomyces sp. NPDC054932. The sequence goes on from NZ_JBSGXU010000015.1 coordinate 71,759, forward strand.
ACCGGAGACCAGACGGACGCCCAGCTTCCCAGCGGCACACCCGGCCAGGAGGACACGGGCAGCCGCTCCTACACCGGCACCCGCCTCACCCGTTCCGGACGCACCCGGTACACGTACGACGGTCAGGGTCGGCTTGTCGAGCGCACGACCACCACCCTCAGCGGCAAGGTCCTCACCACAACGTTCACCTGGAACGCTGAGGACCGGCTCACTCACGTCACGTCGCCGGAAGGAGCCGTCTGGCGCTACGAGTACGACGCGATGGGCCGACGGATCGCCAAGGAACGCCTCACCGACGACGGCACTGTCGCCTGGAGGTGTACCTATGACTGGGACGGCGCGCAGATCGCGGAGCTGGACGATGGCTTCACCATCAAGGTGTGGGACTACACCGGCCTGTTCCCTCTGGCCCAGCGGGAGATCAAGAGGGACAGTGACCAGCAGGAAATCGACCGCCGGTTCTTCGCGATCGTCGCTGATCTGTCGGGTACCCCCGCCGCCCTGGTCACCCCCGACGGTTCGATTGCCTGGCGTGCGCGCAGTACCGTCTGGGGCGCCACCCAGTGGAACCGTGACGCCAGTGCCTACACACCTCTTCGCTATCCAGGCCAGATCCTTGACCCGGAAACAGGGCTCCACTACAACTTCAACCGGTACTACGACCCGACCACAGGGCGGTACATCAGTCCCGACCCGCTGGGTCTCGCACCGTCACCCAACCACTACGGCTACGTCCCCAATCCTTTCACTCTGTGGGACCCCCTCGGTCTGGCCGGCTGCGAGGCAGATCCGACGTGGGGCGGGCGAGTCGTCTTCGTCCGTGACGAACACGGTCGCGTCTACGAAATGCACGCCACGATCACGCGGGACATGCTCGACGAGGGTACCCACGCGCGGAACTCTCTTCGGCCGCCCGGCTTCGTTCACGGCATCGACCACAACCAGGGCCGCGGCCACATGCTCGCGCGGATGCTGGGGGGCTCCGGCGACATCCTGGACAATCTCTTCACGATCACCCAGGACCCGACGAACTCCCCCGACATGCGGGACGACGAACAGAGGGTCTACAACGCGGTCCTCGGGGACTCGGCCAACAACGTCCCCGGGCAGACTGTCCAGTACAGCGTCTACCTTGACTACCCCGACAACAGAGCAGACTCCGTGCCGAAGTGGATCCAGCTGGAGGCCAACGGCAAGGATGGCTTCCACTTGGGAACGAGCCGGCTCAATCCCGACGCCGCCGCCCAGGTGATCCGCCGCCAGCAAGGAATCGAATGACCGACCTCACTGTTTTGACCCGATTCTGCCCGCCGCCGGCCGCACTGCAGCTCCCGATCGACTGGAGCACCGTGGAAGCGGAGCTCGGCGTGCGCCTCCCCGAGGACTACAAACAGCTCGCGGCCACGTACGGGCCAGGGATTTACAGCGACTACATCAACATCTACCACCCACGGGCGAACACCCCCTGGGTCAACCTCACCGGACCCATGCCCTCGCGAATCCGCGGGCATCTCCAGCGTGACTACGACCAGGGCACCCACCCCGTCCCTTACGACCCTCAGCACTTGTTCGCCATCGGGGTCACCTCCAACGGCGAGTATCTGTTCTGGATCACTGATCCCCAAGACGCCCCCGACAGCTGGCGCATCGCTGTCAACGAAGCCCGCGGCCCCCTCTGGTACACCTACAACGGCACCCTCACTGCCTTTCTCGCATCGGTCCTCAGCGGAGAAACATCCGTCCCGCAGTTCCCGAAGGACTTCCTCGACCCTCCCATCACCTTCGCCCCTTCCACGGCGCCCGCCATCGACTACTCCGAGCCTCCGGCCAGACCCGCGGTCAGCACCGACAGCATCCGAGAATGGGCACGCGCGAACGGCTACCAAGTACGCCCCCACGGCCGTATCCCCGCCGATGTCCTGGATGCCTGGGAGCGCGCCAACCCGGTCTGATCGGGTCGTATATGGGGGAGCGAGCTGACAGGATATAGGGGGAAAAGGGTCGGCTGTGTCGGGGAAGGGCGCTTCCGGCCGGGCCGCGGGCCGCGGGCCGCGGGTCGCGCGTCACGGGTCGCGGGTCGCGCGTCGCGCGGTTCTGGTTCGCCGGCTCCCTGTACCGGTGTGGAGTTGAGGACAACACCTGTCCGCAAGGCGGGCTAGCGTGCTGTCATGGCTTCCAGGACGACATACCCCGTACTCGGCACCCGCGCTCTGAACCGTGCCACGCTCGCCCGCCAGTTGCTGCTGAGCCGCGCCGAGATGTCCGCGCAGGACGCCGTCGCACACCTCCTCGGGCTCCAGGCGCAGAACGTGAAGCCGCCCTACTTCCAGCTGCACGCCCGGCTCGCCGGCTTCCGGCCCGCCGAGCTGGCCGGGCTCATGGAGTCCCGCGACGTCGTCCGGATGGTCACCATGCGCTCCACCATCCACACCCACACCGCCCACGACGCCCTCACCCTGCGCCCGCTCGTCCAGCCCGCCCGCGACCGCGAGGTCAACTACTTCCGCAAGGGACTCGCGGGCGTGGACCTGGACCGGCTCGCCCGGCGGGCCCGCGCCTTCGTCGGGAGCGAGCCGCGCACCATGGGCGAGATCCGCGAGGAGCTGCTCCGGGACTGGCCCGACGCCGACCCGCAGTCGCTGTCCGTCGCCGCCCGCTGCCTGCTGCCGATGGTCCAGGTCACCCCGCGCGGGGTGTGGGGGCGCAGCGGGCAGGTCCGGCTCACCACCGTGGAGGACTGGCTGGGACAGCCCGCCGGTGCGGCGCAGCCCGTGGACGAGGTCGTGCTGCGCTACCTCGCCGCCTTCGGGCCCGCCTCCGTCAAGGACATGCAGACCTGGGCCGGGCTGACCCGGCTGCGCGAGGCCTTCGAGCGGCTGCGCCCCGACCTCCTCGTCTTCCAGGACGCGAACGGGGTGGAGCTCTTCGACCTCCCCGACGCCCCCCGCCCCGATGCGGACACCCCGGCGCCGCCCCGCTTCCTCCCCGAGTTCGACAACCTCCTGCTCTCGCACGCCGACCGCACCCGCGTGGTCGCCCCCGAGATCAAGGGGCGCACCTGGACCGGCAACCAGGCCCACTGCACCCTGCTCGTGGACGGGTTCCTCGCCGGCCTGTGGAAGCTGGACGGCCGGGTGCTGACCGTCGAGTTGTTCGACCCGGTCCCGAAGGCGGCGAAGGAGGAGGTCGTCGCCGAGGGGGAGCGGCTGATCGCCGCCATGGGAGACCAGGACGCGGCCGGCGCGCCGTCCGTACGGTTCGCGGTGATCAATCCCTGACGTGCGCGGGCCCCGCGAGCGGTCAACTCCCGGCTGACGCCGCACTGGTGGTCCGTACACCGAACGCGGCACGATGCCTGTCATGACGACCGAGAGCACGCAGAGCAGCGCCACCGCCCAGTTCCTGGCCGCGCGGGACTTCCTGCTGGAACGCCGCGGTGACTACGAGGCCGCCCGCGCCGGATTCACCTGGCCCCGGCCCCACCGCTTCAACTGGGCCCTGGACTGGTTCGACCACATCGCCACCGGGAACGGCGCCGACGCCCTGCGGATCGTCGAGGAGGACGGCACCAGCCGGAGCCTCACCTTCGCGGAGCTCGCCGTACGGTCCGGCGCCGCCGCCAACTGGCTCCGCGAGCAGGGCGTCGCGCCGGGCGACCGGATCCTCGTCATGCTCGGCAACCAGCAAGAGCTGTGGGAGGTGATGCTCGGCGCGATGAAGCTGCGCGCCGTCGTCATCCCCGCCACCCCCCTGCTCGGCCCGGCCGACCTGCGCGACCGGGTCGAGCGCGGCCAGGTGCGCCATGTCATCGCGCGCGGCGTGGACACGGCCAAGTTCGACGAGGTGCCGGGCGACTACACCCGGATCGCCACAGGCGACCGGGTCCCCGGCGGCTGGCTGCGGCTGGCGGACATGGAGGCCGCCGACGGCGATTTCACGCCGCACGGCGAGACCCTCGCCACCGACCCGCTGATGCTGTACTTCACCTCCGGCACCACCGACCGCCCCAAGCTCGTCGAGCACACGCACGCCTCGTACCCCATCGGGCACCTCTCGACCATGTACTGGCTCGGGCTGCGCCCCGGTGATGTGCACCTCAACATCGCCTCGCCCGGCTGGGCCAAGCACGCCTGGTCCAACCTCTTCGCCCCCTGGAACGCCGGAGCCACCGTCTTCGTCCACAACTACACCCGCTTCGACGCCGAGCGCCTGATGGCCGAGATGGACCGGCACGGCGTGACCACCTTCTGCGCCCCGCCCACCGTGTGGCGGATGCTGATCCAGTCCGACCTCACCCGGCTCGCCGTCCCGCCGCGCGAGGCCGTCGCCGCCGGGGAGCCGCTCAACCCGGAGGTCATCGAGAAGATCCGCGCGGCCTGGGGCGTGACCATCCGCGACGGCTTCGGCCAGACCGAGACCACCCTCCAGGTCGGCAACTTCCCCGGGGTGCCCGTCAAGCCCGGCTCCATGGGCCGCCCGGCCCCCGGCTACGAGATCGTCCTGCTGGACCCGCTCACCGGCAAGGAGTCCCAAGACGAGGGCGAGCTGTGCGTGGACCTGCGCGTCCGGCCCGCCGGGGTGACCACCGGATACCGCGACGATCCGGAGCGCACCGCCGAGGCCATGGCGGACGGCCTCTACCGCACCGGTGACATCGCGGCGCGCGACGCCGACGGGTACCTCACCTACGTCGGGCGCTCCGACGACGTGTTCAAGGCCTCGGACTACAAGATCAGTCCGTTCGAGCTGGAGAGCGCCCTGCTGGAGCACGAGGCGGTGGCCGAGGCCGCCGTCGTCCCGGCCCCCGACGAGCTCCGGCTGGCGGTCCCGAAGGCATACATCACCCTCGCGGGAGGCTGGGAGCCCGGGCCGGAGACGGCCCGGGTGCTGTTCGAGCACTCCCGCGCGGTGCTGTCCCCGTACAAGAGGATCCGCCGCATCGAGTTCGGCGAGCTGCCGAAGACCGTCTCCGGCAAGATCCGCCGGGTGGAGCTGAGGGCGCTCACCGCGGCCGGGTCGGAAGGGGAGTACAACGAGGCCGACCTGGGCTGAGCGGAGCGCCGCGGGCTGCTGCGCACCGGTCCCCGGGCTGCTGCGCACCGGTCCCCGGGCTGTTGCGCGCCCCGGGGTCCGGGCGCCGGCCCCGCGCAGCAGCCCGTACCGGCGTCCGTACGGATTCCCTACCGGGGCCTTACGCGGGCAGGTGCGCCTCGATCGCGGCGATGACCTCGGGGGCCTCGGGCTCGGTGCGCGGGCGGAAGCGCGCCACGACCTCGCCGGCGGGGGAGATCAGGAACTTCTCGAAGTTCCACTGGATGTCGCCGGCCTCGCCGTCGGCATCCGGGGTCTTCACCAGTTCCTGGTAGAGCGGGTGCCGGTTCTCCCCGTTGACCTCGGACTTCTCCAGGATCGGGAACGTGACGCCGAAGCCGGCCGCGCAGAAGGTCTGGATGTCCTCGGCGTTGCCGGGCTCCTGCTCACCGAACTGGTTGCAGGGCACGCCGATGACCGTGAAGCCCTTCTCCTCGTACTTGAACTGCAGCCGGGCCAGTCCGGAGTACTGCGGGGTGAGGCCGCACTGGGAGGCGGTGTTCACCAGGAGGATCGCCTTGCCCTTGTGGGCGGCGAGGCTGGTGGGCTCGTCGGACAGCGTGGTCAGCGGGATGTCGTACAGGCTCATCGGGCTCTCCTGGGCAGGCAGTAGGCAATGCCTACGAGCTTAGGGGGTAGCTCGCCGATCACGCCGAATCACGCCGACCATGGCGAATACGCGGACCATGGCGATCACGCCGAATCACGTGATCACGGCGGCGATGGCGAGGGGCTCCCGCCCGCCGCTCAGGCGTCCGGGCCGACCAGTGCGTCCGCCGGGTCGTTGACCGGCTGCGGCATGCCCGTCAGGTCCATGACGAACAGCGGTATCCCGAGATCGTCCGCCCGCGTCCGGGCGTCCTCCGTGTACCCGGCGAGCGCGAAGTAGACGCTGGTCGCGGAGGCGGTGAGCCCGTTCAGCCAGACGCACTCCACCGCCCGCAGTCCGGCCGGTGCGGTGGTCGGGTCCACCTGGGCGACCAGGCCCGGAGCCCGCAGGTCCACGGCCGCCGAGGGGATCGGGCGCCCGTCGGGCTGCCGTACGTCCCGGAAGCCGAGCCAGCGCAGGTACAGCGCGGCCGTGGCCACCGCGTCGCGCGCCGTACGGATGGTCACCGGCCGGAACGCGGGCCGCGGCACCGGTGCGGCGGGCGGCGGCGGAATGTGAGCCGGGGGCCCGCCCGCGGGCCCGCGCCCGGCGGTGCCGGGATCCGGCCGGCCGGCGGCCGCGGCCCCGTCGGCCGGACCCTGCCGGCCCGGCTGCGCCGCCGGACCTGCCGGACCTGCCGGACCTGCCGGGCCGGCAGGGGTCCCCATACCCCCGGCCCCGCCGCTCCCGGGGGCCGGCCACTCCAGCGGGTGCACCGGAATCAGCACCACCGTCCCGCACGATCCGCAGCCCAGCTCGGGGTGCGGCCACTCGCTCTCCCGCCCGCAGGCCGCGCAGCGCACCGCCACCCAGGTCTCCGACCAGGTGCGGTGGGTCAGCTGAACCGGCGGTGCCGACAGGTCCAGCGGGGGATGGACCGGGCTTCCGCAGGCGCAGGGGAAGACCGGAGCGGTGTAGCCGTTCTCGCGCAGGCACGCCGGGCAGCGCACCGGTACCGCTTCCGCCATGAGACCTGGACCCCCTCCGTCGCTGTGCGTAGGTCCATGCTCCACCACGGGCGACCGCCGGGGGGAGGTCGCCCGCCATTTCCAGGGGTTTCCCGCCGGTGGATCAGTGATTTGCACAAGTCGGCGACCGAGATGCGGCTTTTGGTGCCATCCGGGCTCCCCCACCGCCTTGACGTCGAAGGAGCCGCCGCTTAGCTTGTTCCGTATAGCAGAACAAAACTTCCGGATTACGGAAAAGCCTGACCGCCAGACCCGCAGGAGAACTCGATGCCTCGTATGACAGCCGCCGCCGCTGCAGTGGAGATCCTCAAGCTCGAGGGTGTCGAACAAGCGTTCGGTGTCCCCGGTGCTGCGATCAACCCGTTCTACCGCGAGCTCAAGAACGTGGGCGGCATCGCGCACACCCTGGCCCGCCACGTCGAGGGCGCGTCGCACATGGCCGAGGGCTACACGCGCGCCAAGGCGGGCAACATCGGTGTCTGCATCGGTACTTCGGGCCCGGCCGGCACCGACATGATCACCGGCCTGTACTCCGCGATCGCGGACTCGATCCCGATCCTGTGCATCACGGGTCAGGCTCCGGTCTCGAAGCTCCACAAGGAGGACTTCCAGGCCGTCGACATCGCCTCGATCGCCAAGCCGGTCACCAAGAAGGCCACCACGGTCCTGGAGGCCGCCCAGGTTCCGGGCGTGTTCCAGGAGGCCTTCCACCTGATGCGCTCCGGCCGCCCCGGCCCGGTCCTCATCGACCTGCCGATCGACGTCCAGCTCACCGAGATCGAGTTCGACCCGGAGACCTACGCGCCGCTGCCGGTCTACAAGCCGCAGGCCACCCGCGCCCAGGCCGCCAAGGCCCTGCAGTTCCTGCTGGAGTCGGAGCGCCCGCTCATCGTCGCCGGCGGCGGCATCATCAACGCCGACGCCACCGACCTGCTGGTCGAGTTCGCCGAGCTGACGGGCGTCCCGGTCATCTCCACCCTGATGGGCTGGGGCACCATCCCGGACGACCACGAGCTGGCCGCCGGCATGGTCGGCGTGCAGACCGCGCACCGCTACGGCAACGCGACGTTCCTGGAGTCGGACTTCGTGTTCGGCATCGGCAACCGCTGGGCCAACCGTCACACCGGGTACAACCTGGAGGCCTACACCAAGGGCCGCAAGTTCGTCCACGTCGACATCGAGCCGACCCAGATCGGCAAGATCTTCGCCCCGGACTTCGGCATCGCCTCCGACGCCAAGGCCGCGCTGGAGCTCTTCATCGAGATCGCCAAGGAACTGAAGGCCGAGGGCAAGCTGCCCGACTTCTCCGCCTGGGCCGCCTCCGCGCAGGACCGCAAGGCCTCCCTGCAGCGCCGTACGCACTTCGACAACATCCCCCTGAAGCCGCAGCGCGTCTACGAGGAGATGAACAAGGCGTTCGGCCCGGAGACCCGCTACGTCACCACCATCGGCCTCTCCCAGATCGCCGCCGCGCAGTTCCTGCACGTCTACCGGCCGCGCAACTGGATCAACTGCGGCCAGGCCGGCCCGCTCGGCTGGACCATCCCGGCCGCGATCGGTGCCGCCACCGCGGACCCGGAGACCCCGATCGTCGCGCTCTCGGGCGACTACGACTTCCAGTTCATGATCGAGGAGCTGGCGGTCGCCGCCCAGCACAAGGTCCCCTACGTCCATGTCCTCGTGAACAACGCCTACCTGGGCCTGATCCGTCAGGCGCAGGGCGGCCTGGGCATCAACTTCGAGGTCAACCTCGAGTTCGAGAACATCAACACCCCCGAGCTGGGCGTCTACGGCGTCGACCACGTCAAGGTCGCCGAGGGCCTGGGCGTCAAGGCCATCCGCGTCACCGACCCGGACAAGCTGGGCGAGGCCTTCGAGGAGGCCAAGAAGCTGGCCCAGGAGCACCAGGTCCCGGTCGTCGTCGAGGCCATCCTGGAGCGCATCACCAACATCGCCATGAGCAAGACGGTCGACATGAGCGACGTCACCGAGTTCGAGGAGCTCGCGACGGAGCCGGGCCACGCCCCGACCGCGATCAAGGCCCTGCAGGTCTGATCCACCCCGCACGACCCGGCGGCCCCCGCCCCTCCACCCGGAGGGACGGGG